>JAZQYS010000132.1:0-3469 GCA_045633645.1 Victivallaceae bacterium
GAAGAGACGGATCAAATTTTCCATTGATGTAATCCATTGCCTCCTTGAATTCCGAGATGACATTTTCCAGCCCGACAATGTCATTGAGAGAAATATTTTTAGGACGTTCAATGCGGAAGTTGCCGCAGTCGATACTTTCCTGAGTTGTATATCTGATGTTGCAGAAGTTGATTGTACAGACACCGTTTTCATATTTTTCCACTTTGCTGAACGCAAGATAATCTCCTCTGACAGTTCTGCGTTCAACTTCATGCTGATAAACCGGCAGGTTTTCGCAGGTTACGGAAATGTGCCGGATATCAGGATATTTGATAATTGCTTCAGAGATTCCGTCAAAGTGCTTTGCCATGATGCCCATCAGTTCTTTCGGCGTAAGTTTACCTGGAGTTGACTGCAGCATGAGCTTGATGAGATTTTCTTTTTCCGGAATGTCAAACGGAATGTCGTATTCTTTCTGAAGTTCATCGGCAACGGAAAGCAGTTTGTTTTCTGCAATTTTGCCAAGGGTGTCCGGATTGAGATCTTCCAGCACGATAAATTCCTGCATTGCAGTCACAACAGAAAGATCAGTGTTTTTGTCATCACCACGGCTTTTGTTGAAAATATCAAGCAGTTTTTTGCCATCAAGCTCCTTGCAGTTTTTCAGAAGAAAATCGTGCTGACTGTCTGACAGTGTCAACGTGCAGAGCAGAACATTGAATGGCAGTTTGAGGTTCTTCTGAAAGAATTTATCATAAGCTGCATTTTGGCTCAGAGAAGAAAGAATTCTGCGGGCAGTATCACTGCCGCTCTGGATATTTTCAAAGACGATGGCTCCACGGAGATTGTTGTTGGTAAGAGAATAAAGCTGTCCCGGGTGAGCTGCCCGATAAGTCTTGTCCTCACCGAGAAGTTCAGCTTCAACAGCTTCCCGGTGCTGACAGCATGTCAAAGCCATGACGGGGGAGGGGGCTTTCTGGAATCCGAGTTCAACAAATGCCTCCTGTACGGTCCGGGTAAAATAACTTGCGCCGCCGCCGGAACGGGAGATCAGCAGAATTGCCAGAGGTTTTCCGTTATTGCCTTTGTGACGGAATTTGATCAAGGCAGAAGAAAGGGCTTTGATTGCTTTTTCCTGTCCGACAATGCGCTGATTCATGAAATCAGAAAATGCTTTTCCGGTTTTGATGCATTGGTTCAATCTGTCACGGGCAGACAGACCTGTATATTTGTCGCAGCATGCCAGATAATTGCTGCAGATTTGCTCTTCATAATCAGAAAAGTTGTTGTCCATATCGTACTGACTGAAGATATCTGTGATTTCTTCTGTCGGCTCTTTCAAAATGATAAATGCCAGATCAGCCGGACCGAGAACACGGTTTTGGAAGATGGTTTTGATAAAATGGCGCGGCAGATCTTCGCTGTCATCCAGAAGAAGAACGCTCAATTCATCGGCAAGCGGCACTTTTTTATTTGAGGCATCAAGCAGGGCGTAATCAAGGTTCTGGGCTGTCAGCCAGTTTGAAATGTCCTTTTTCAGAATATCCGTGACCACTTCGGGGGTAAGGCGGAGGAGTGCCGCCAGAAAATGACTGCAGCAGACCTGACCGCAGTTAAGCTGAGCTGCAATGTTCTGTGCCATTTGGAAAAGTTCCAGGGCAGCTGAGGTGAATTTGTTCTTTTTGAAGATCGTTTTTTCCATTTGCTGTTTTTCCTTCTTTTTTTCTTGTCTGTCTTGTCAATATTAGTCTGAAAAGTTTGTGTTTGTGAAATTTTTTTTGTTCTTATGTTCTTTTGTCACTGGTTAAACATACCCCGGGTGTAAAATAAATTCAAGTGTTGTTTTGAAAAAAACAGAAAAATTTTTATGTTGTAACATGTTTGATTTGATGGTGTTAGTTGGTTTTGTATTGTTGATGGATTGTTGACGGAAATTGTGTATAATTCTGTTGTCATGATGTTGTCAATGATGGCCTTTGCTGTCATTGAAAAATGAAAATATTGAAAATGCGAGAAAATTTTTGTTTTAGTGAGTTTGACAAAATCGGTGGTTGCGTATATATTGTGTGTGGTCAGAAAAAATAATGAAATGAATTTTTTAGTCAACAGGAGTTTGTTATGAGTAAATTAGCCGGAATTGACTGCAGAGATGGTATGCCTCTGAAAAACGGACAGCCTTTTCATCGTGAAACGGAGAAGGAGAGCAATGGAAGCCGTATGAAAAAGTTAAATGCCATCCGTCTTATCAAAACGCGGAAGAGGCGGCATAGTAAATTCGGAGGAAAGCCTTGTTTGCCTGCGTCTTTGGGGTGGCCAGTTTCTCCGGAGGGCAGGGAATTGGATTTTCTTGTACAGATAGACCTTTCGGAAATGCCTCAGGGAACTGATCTGCCGGAAAGCGGAACGCTGTTTGTGTTTTATGATTCAGGTAAAATGCCGTACAGCAACGGGGAGGACGGTCGGGAAAATTATTGGCATATTATGTATACGCCGGAGACCCCTTCTGAAGTTCCCTGTGAACCGCAGAAGGAAGAGTTTACCCGTATTTTTAAGGAATGTTTTCTGAACTTTAAAATTTTGCGTTCTTCAAAAAATTTCACTGCGCCGCATCATCAACTGCTGGGCAGGCCCTACTGGCTGCAAGGCAGCAAAAGGATGCCCGGATATCGTCTTTTGCTTCAGCTTGACAGCGATTGGGACTCCGGTCCCGGCTGGACTTGGTGTGATTGCGGCATTCTGTATTTTTTTATCAAGCCCGCAGATCTTGACGCCGGACGTTTTGACAGAGTCAATGTCGTCTGGGAGTGCTGCTGAAAAGTCTCCGGGGGATATATAATAAAAAATCAGGAGATAAAACAGAAAAATTTGACAGAACTGCTGTTTTGTGCTATTTTATCCGGATTGTCATTTCTTTTAACATAAAAGACAAAAGGAGCAGAAAATAATGTTGAAAAACAGCACATCTTTACGCTTGACGGGGCGCACGTCAAAAACTTCTCGTATTAACTTGGCGTTCACGCTGATTGAACTCCTGGTGGTGATTGCCATTATCGCTATTCTTGCGGCGATGTTGATGCCGGCGTTGCAAAAAGCAAGACAGACGGCAAGGCGGGCTTCCTGTACGAGTAATTTGAAGCAGATTGGAATGGCTTTGCAGATGTATGCCGGTGCCAATAATGATTATATTCCCGGCTTCAATATGATCGCAGGCAGTACTGATAATTTTCAGCGTTGGGTTGCACTGCTCGGACCCTACACAAATACGGCGGTGTACTGGGTTTGTCCGGGGAGTCCGGATGCGGGGGATCCTGAAGCGCGGAATTTGCAGAAACGTCAGAATTTTGTCGTAAACGAAGAAGTGTATTCCTCTTTGAACAACTGTCAGACGATCGGTATCAATGCCTGCGGCGGTTGGACAAGTGAACGCGGATTCGGTTATACCCGGTATAAGCTTTCTTCAATAAAAGAACCGTCAACTCTTGTCTATGCC
>JAZQYS010000133.1:0-1722 GCA_045633645.1 Victivallaceae bacterium
TGTTTCTGTTTCGCAAGAGTCCCTTTGTGATAAATTCCCTGAAACAGTTGATATTCCACCTTGGCATGTTGTTCGGGGCTGCCGCCTTTGCCGGAACGGTGTTTTTACTGGTGACATTTGCCCGGCAGATGCCGCATTAAATTTTATAAAACGGACAATTACGGACAGAAACGGACGGCAACGGACACGGATTTCAGAAAAATTGTCCGTATCAGTCTGTATTAAGTCCGTTTAAGTCTGTTAAATCCCCCTCGGGTCATTCTGAAAGTCTCCAGCAGAGGTACAAAACGCCTGCGATAAAGGCGATGGCAAGAATCAGGAACAATATCTTTACCCACTTCGGCACTTCCCTGTCAGCGCCGAGTTTGTTTGCCTGACTACCGAAAAGAACGGTAAAAAATTCAGCAATTATTTCAATCAGAATATCCATTACCTATTTTCCTTTCTGCCACACAGCAAATTCACCCCGATTGTGAAAAAACTGCATATTCCGAACCAGTTCAGCCAGACAAGCAAGGTTATGATTACCCACCAATCCCAACGGAATCCTGATCCCGGTCCAAGAATGGTCAATGGCAGTCCTACAATGACAAATCCGACGTGTGCTTCACTCTGACCGGGCAGCAACGCCACCCCCAGGAGCAGCAGAGCGATCAATGCTGTGATCAAAGATTTCTTCAATACGGATTTCCGGTATCCACGGAAATCTTTGATCAGCATCACAATGGACAAAATCACCCCGGCAACAGGGATAACAGTCAATCCATAAAGCAGCCAGATTATATCCATAAAACCACTCTCCTTGCGAGTTTAGTGCGTTGATATAATATACTGTCTGCCAAAGAATTTTCAAATTACAGAATTTTCATTCTGCCGGAAAAACGCTGATTCTCAAATTTTAAGCAGGATTTTCCGTTTCCGCAGTTGTAAATAACTGCGGTCTATGGTATATTACTCAAGCGGTCATCGGAACAGTATAAAAGGAACAGGGCAAAGGATAGCAATCTATGAAAAACAAAGCCTTGAAACACTATAGGCGAAAAAAATTCTTTTACCGCTTCTTTATGCTGAAGTCCCCGCGGTCAGGTGCGATGTTCGGTCTGGCGTGGATGACGATGGCTATCGGCGTTTTGCCATTCGTATTGTTCTCAATACTTTTCTGTTTCAGCGGATTTCAACATGGTAGGCAAATTATCGCCATTACTCTATCTTTACTGCTGTTGGCAACCCCTTTTTACATTTACGGATTTTTGCTTTGTGCTTTTGGAATCTTCGGAATTTACAGAAATATTGTCAAAAAGGAGGTGCTTTGCAATGCCGCCGGAGCTGTCGCGGCATGGTTTCTGCCGCTTTTCGGAGTTATTCTGCTTCCGGTTCTGGTTTGTAAAAAGAAGTTTATCGCCTCATTATTTGCCATCGCCGGAACGGTATTTTATGTCTTGAATTACCTCCAATATTTCAATATACTTTCCTCCGTGTTTCTGGGAACATTTTGCTATCTGGTGGCATTGGCATTTTGCAAAGACACAAACCGATTTTCATGGAAGTTTATGATTCCGCTTTGTATTGCTGTTGCATCTCATCTTTTTTTTATGGGTTATAAGATCAAACTGCAGGATGATGCAAAAGATTACCGGGTGCAACTTTCTCAAATAATTGGCAGGTCTGTGGAAATCGAAGAGTTCTGGCATCGTGATGCTCAAGGATTTCCCCTTGACCGGG
>JAZQYS010000134.1:0-2725 GCA_045633645.1 Victivallaceae bacterium
TGGTCGTTGTGTTCGCATTCAGACTTTTGGTGAAGTCCGCCTGAAAAACGATCTGGGGAGCTGCCTGACAGAGCAGGGTGATTACGGCGGCTGCCGTTGTCAATAAGGTTTTTTTCATTTTTTATTTTCCTTCCTTGGTTGAGTAGGTTAACAATACTTTATCTCCGCGGGTGTTGCCGCGGCTGAAACATTCGATGTTGACCAGGACTTTTTCACCTTTTTTGAACATCTTGCCAAGCGGAATTGTCCATTTGCGCAAACGCTGATCGAACATCAATGCTCTGGCTTCTTTGTCGGTGATCCATTTGGGTTCAACTCCGCTTGTTGAATCAAGTTCCTTCAACTGCTTGCCGTTGACGGAAAGACGCAGGAGTGTTCCGTCGTGCGGGTGGATAAAGAGGTTTGAGTCATCTCTGACGATCGCCTCAAAAATCATGTTTTCTCCTGCGACTACAACGGGAACAGCCAAAAGTGCGTCGCCGCCTTCAAGTTCCTTCATAACTCGCTTTTTAAGCTGTTTATCAGGGAGTGCGGAGTATTCTCTGACATCGCCGATCATCTGTCCGGGGGAAACTTTGCTGACAGCGTATGCATCGTTATTGCCTTTTTTGAAGCAGATTACTGACAGCGGCAGTTTGCCTTTTACAGCAGTGCCTGGAGTCCATTTTTCACCGTTCACCGTGCAATAGTCGTATTCACAGTGGCTGTTGAGCAGAAATTCTGTTTCGGTAACTTTTTTGGAATTCAGCTTGAGGAATGTTGCTGACGGGGTATCAAAATATGTTTCAAGATAAACATCGTTCGGCAGAGAATCCGCATAGAGAGCAGTTTTGTCAATGTCGGAGAAAAGACAGTAAAATTCATCAGGATTCAAACCTGAAATCTCTTTGCCGTTGAAGAACGGCCAATTTACGGGGGCAAGAGAGGTTTTAGCCTTGTTTGCGCCGTTGACTCTGCCGTAGAGCGCTTTTGATGAAGGAGAACGCATTTCCTGCAAATAACCGTTGTCATAGAGTGAATAAATTCCGTCATCGCCTTTATACATGGCGCAGATGTTTTCAGGATAACTGCCTTCGGGATAGTAATTCTTGAGGTTCTTATCCGAAAAGATTTTTGCTCTGCGGTGCAGGAATCCGTTATATGTTTTTGATTTTTCGATCTCTTCAAGCGAGTTGTTGATGATGAAGCCAGATTCGATGAAACCGAATCCGCCGACCATGTCGCCGACAGCTCCCTGAAGGAATTTCAGGAAATCGGAGTATCCGCGGTTTTCCGTCAGCAGCTGACGGTAGCCGTAAAGGTAGTTGCTCAAAGGAACCTGACGGTGCAGGCGGCTTACTCTGAAAGCATGATTGCCGTAGACAGCCGGATAGTTCAATGGCCATTTGATTCCGAATGCCACTGCCGCAGGAGCAAATTCACCTGCGTTGGGAACATGCGGCTGACCCTGCAAAAGCAATCTCATTTGTTCTGCATCGCCCTGACCGGCGCTCAAGCCGCGGATAGTGCCGTTGCCGTGGTCTCCTGTTGTACCTGCGGTATCTTCGTAGTTTGCATCTGTTTTAGTTTCAGCATACCACTCTTTCATCAGATCAACATGGAATTCACGCCACAGGTGAGAGAGAAGGTCTCCGTAGAGAATACTTCCTTTTGTGATGCTTTTCATAAGGTCAGGTGCGGCGCCATAGTCATTGTTGCCGATATTCAGCGCTTTGGCACCGGTCTGGTTTTCTGCATTTTTGTACTGATAAATGGAGTTTTTACGGGTCAGAAAGACTTTATCCATGTTGTACTTTTTCCAGCCTTCTGAATAATAGTTCGCACAGCAGATATTCACATAAGCCATTGTACGGAGGTTGTGCTTGTGCGCTCTGGCAACACCTTCGACATAACCTTTACGGGGACGCCATATCGGAAGATTCATATCCCAGCCGTCGGCACGGGCGTTCCATGTCATCATCAGGACTTTATCTTTGCCGTAGAGAGAAACATATTTTTCAAAACCGCTGTCATCTGGCAGTTTATATTCAACTCCCGAAAGAATGGTGATTTTGTCAGCCCACTTCACGCCGTCGCGAACTGCGATCTCTTTTGCAAAGGTGTTTTGGTAAAAGTTGCGGAACGGGGTTGCTGCAACTTTCCAGTCGCCGTTGAACACTTTGAACATGACTGGAGGAGTAGTGACGGAGGTTTTATCTTCATAAGGCATGAGAGTATTTATTTCCATTGTCGGAGCAAATCCGTTTTCGGTTCTGGCGACTGCCAGAAATGTCGGACGGAAGGTCGGATCTTCAAGCCAGATACCGAAACTTTTTCCCTTGCCGGTTTCAACTGCGCAGAAGGGAGCTTCAAGATACGGGGGAGTTCCGAAGGTGAGAATGGCAGGTTTTTCCGTAAAATATTTCATGCCGCCAAGAGTCGGGGTGACGATATTGCGGGATTTGATCGTGCCGAAAGGAACCACTGCACCGAAAACGCCGCCTTTTTTACAGCTGCCAGACGCTGAAACCTGCATCGCTCCGTCTTTGCGCTGAGAAAACTCCATGCTGTAAACGGCATCGGGAAGAAATTCTGTGTTATTGGACAAACCTTTCCAGATGATGCGCAGTGAATCTTCAGTTTTCTTGAATTGTATTTTTGAGCGGGAGCATGGACGGAAATAGTTTGAATAATCGAAATTTGATTTCAAGGTCTGATTAAGAGCGGGTTCTCCCCACGGCATGTG
>JAZQYS010000135.1:0-11098 GCA_045633645.1 Victivallaceae bacterium
CAGTTGACTTTGCTCTTTGTGGTGATTTCACCTGAAATGACAATCAAATCGGTGGTGGTCAGCGTTTCGCAAGCAACGCGGCTGTCGGGATCACCCATCAAACAGGCATCGAGGATGGCATCAGAGATCTGATCACAGACTTTATCGGGATGTCCTTCTGAAACGGATTCAGAGGTAAAAACGTGTTCACTGCGTATTTTGCTCATCTTTTCTGTTCCTTAAAAGTTAACGTTTTTATTTGTTGGCGGGCAGAAACATCGGAACCGGCACGCCGCGACGGTTCAGTTTCCAGGCAGATTCACCGTTGCCGGAAACCGCAGGTTTGTCTTCGCCGTAACTTACGGTTTTGATTTTGTAATCGGCAACACCGCGTTTGACAAGGTAAGCGCGGATGGCATTGGCTCTGCGTTCACCGAGCGCACGGTTGTATTCTTCGGTACCGCGCTGGTCGCAGTGACCTTCAATGACCAGACCCATGTCAGGTTTGTCACTCAGATAACGGGCGATTTTATCCAGATTGGCAGTTTCGCTGGAAACCAGAACATCGGAATCGTACTTGAAGTAGATAACCGGCATATTGAGTCTTCTGCCGGAGGGATCAGCTTCGCGCCATCCGTCCTTGTCAACATTGCCGCCGAAACTGGCGGGATCCTGCCAGGCTCCGACGCCTTTGCTGCTTCCGGGACCCTCTTCAAGGGGCGTTGTGTTGTCACGACTTGTTTCAACAGTTCCTGCGGGAAGTTTTGACTTGTCTTCTTCGGAGGCATCCGTGGCACAGCCTGCACCCAGAAAAACGATACCTGAAAGAAGGGCTCCGAACAAAAGTTTATTTTTCATATTACACTCCGTTTTGTTGTTTTATTATTAACTTGAAACACCTGAAAAATTCTTTTGTTTATAAGATAGCCCGAATCTTGTCAATTTCCAAATGACTTTTGCTTTTTTTCTCAAGTTTTTCTGCCAAAAGAACACGCGTGTGTGATTTTTGCCGTTTTTTTCTGTTTTTGTGTGGAAAATATTTTCTCCGGGTGCTAAAGTATAGGTGATGTCCGGAGCGCAGGCGACTGTTTGTATTCTGCCGTTCCCGACTTGTTTTTCAATCATTTCCGGAGTTGTTTTTATGAGTTATCAATGGACTGAACAGTGGAACGGTTACCGTTCTGTTATCAAACTTGATCTGCCTGCAGACACTTGGATTTATACCTCTGAGTGCACGATGGTCAAATTTATGGATCTTCCGCCGCTGGCAGCGGGTGCTTTCATGACAGGGGACGTGTCCTCCTGTGATGTAATCGTTGTCGGAAAAGGAGAAAACTTTCTGCTTGCCGGAGCCGTGACAGCTCATCGCTCCCAGACGATTCTGCGGGCACTTTTTGAACAGCGCCGTCTGACCGGGATCGAAGTCTGGCAGCCTGAAATCCGCGAGGGTGAGTCTCCCGAAGAAATGGTGATTCTTGAGGGAAGCGATTGGCGTGAACTGCTCTCTCAATATGCCGGTATTGCGGCTGAAAAAGCAGGCGTTGCCCCGATCGAAGCAAAGAAGAATATGACAGGTTACTGCTCCTGGTACTATTACTACAAAGATGTTTCTGAAAAGAATATGCTTGAAAATGTCGATGCCCTGATTGCCAACAGAACGCCTTATTCAGCGGATTACATCCAGATTGACGACGGATTCCAGACATTTCAGGGCGATTGGCTGGATCAGCATGAAAACTGGCCGACGCCTCTTGAGGAAATTGCAAAAAAAATCACGTCTGCGGGAATCGGCGCAGGTATCTGGACCATGCCGACAACTGCTTCTACCGGCAGCAGAGTTTACCGTGAACACCCCGACTGGTTTGTGAAAAAAGAGAACGGAGAAACGGCAGTTCTTCCCGGCTGGTCGCCTGCGCCGGATAACCTGTGGGCGTGCCTTGACGCCACCAATCCCGAAGCGCGCGAACATATTGCCAATGTGTTTAAAAAGTTCCGAGCCATGGGATTTACTTATTTCAAAATGGACGGACTTTATTTCGGTTTGCAAAAAGGTGTCCGTTATGACCGCAATGCGACGGCTGTCAGCGGATTCCGTCTGCTGCTTGAAACTATCCGCAAGGCGGTGCCTGATGCGGTTCTTTTGGCATGTTCTGCGCCGTTTCTGCCCTGTCTGGGACTGGTTGACAATACCCGTATGAGCAATGATACATCCCGTTATTTTTCCAAAAAAGAAAAACCGCACTTGATGGATTGTTCCATTGAGGCGGCGTTTAAGATTACTCTTGCCAATTTCTGGATGTTTGACCGCTGGTTCCGCTGTGATCCTGATGTGGTGATGGCGCGTCAGAACAATGCGTTTTACAGCCGCAATGAAGCAAAAATATCGGTTCTCGGCGGTATTATGACGGGTGTATCTTTTACCAGTGACCACCTGGGATTGATTGACCCGGACCGCAATGAATTGCTTGCAAAAGCGCAGGATATCCGTATGCGTAACGTCCGTCCGTTCAACAGTATGCCCAATGTGTGGGCTGATACATTTGAGGGTGTTGTGGAGGGAAAACGCGCAGTGGCAGTTGTCAATTTTTCTGATACTGCAAAAATTCAGACTCTGGAATCTTTGCAGATGCCTGAAAAATGTGTTGACCTGCTTGACGGCAGAAGAGTTCTGCACACATTGACTCTTGAACCGCACGATGCTGTCCTTCTGGTTGCTGCTGAGTAAAAAAGGGGTGATTTATGGTTCTTGAATCCGGAAAACTTCTGTGCGGCTGCAATTACTGGGCAAGCCATGCGGGAATGTATATGTGGCGCAACTGGTCCGCCGAAACAGTTGAAGAAGATTTGAAAAAAATTTCTTTGAGCGGCATGACTTTATTGCGGGTGTTCCCGTTGTGGGAGGATTTTCAGCCGGTGGAACTGCTCCGTGCCGGAGCGGGAAGTACCGCCGGTTACGCCCGTTTTCCGGAGGGAACTTTTCTGCAGAGCGGCGAGGATGGTTTGTCGCCTGTCATGCTTGAACGATTCCGTATTTTTGCGGATTTGGCAGAAAAACATCATCTGAAACTGGTCGTAGCTCTCCTGACCGGCTGGATGAGCGGCAGACTGTTTGTCCCGAGAGTGCTTGAAGGACGCAATCTCTTTACCGACCCGGAGGCTCTCAAATGGGAGAGCCGTTTTATCCGCGGTTTTGTCTCCGCTTTCAAAGATCATCCCGCTATTGCCGCCTGGGAGCCGGGCAACGAATGCAACTGCCTGTCAGACATCAACGGTTCAGAAGCCGCGTCGTGGCATTGGCTGGACTTTATTGCCGCAAGTATCCGCAACGCAGATCCTGAGCATCCTGTGTGGACGGGTATGCACGGTGCCGCGTCTTCTCCCGGCTTACCCTGGAGTTTGCAGGCGCAGGGGGAATTGTATGATACGTTGACCACACATCCTTACCCATTGTTTACTGCTCACTGCGGTAAAAGTGCGCTCAATACCGTTCCTGCAATTTTTCACAGTACGGCTGAAACGCTCTATTACCGGGGACTTTCAGGAAAACCCGCCATTATTGAAGAAATCGGTACACTCGGTCCGGGAATTGTTTCCGAGGAACGGCGTTGCGGTTATATCCGTGCGACGGTGATGTCCGCACTGGTCCACAACTGTCTGGCGTATCTCTGGTGGTGCGCTTTTGATCAGGATCAGTTTGATTTTGCGCCCTACGGTAAAATTGCCATTGAACGGGAACTGGGACTTTTTTCCTCAGACGGCAAAGCGCATCCGGCACTTCACGCATTGGCAAAGGTTATGTTTGAAATCAAAACGCATTGCATTGACAAACTGCCGCCCCGAAAGATAGATGCCATTGTTGTGACTACGCCGGAGCAGGATGCCTGGCAGGCGGCATACGGTTCTTTTGTGCTTGGTAAACAGGCAGGTATTGAAGTAGAGTTTGCTTCAAGCACCGGAGATATTCCCGACAGTTCATTTTACTGGCTGCCTGCGCTTACGGGAAGTACCGGTGTTGACCGCAGCAATTACAGAAAATTGATTGAACGGGTGGAAAACGGTTCCGTTCTTCTGGTGACCGACAGCGGAGACGGTATGTCTCAGCCTTTTGAAAGTGTTTTCGGCTGCCGTGTGGACTTTATGGCAAAAACGCCTGACAGTTACTCTTTGCTGATTGATGATGAGAAATTTTCTTTTTCCCGTCCCGTCACCCGCCGTCTTATTGCCGGAAATGCTCAGGTTCACGGAACCATTGACGGCACACCCGGCTTGACCTGTTATACGCTCGGTAAAGGCAAAGTTATTTATCTCAACGGCGCACCGGAGTTGAGTGTTCTTGATGAAAAAACACCGCACCTTTACAAGATTTACCGCAAAATTGCGGCACTTGCCGGATTGAAACTTGCAGACAAACATCCGGGAATCGGCAGAACGATTCACCGTGTTTCAGATTTGAAAGAAATCGTTATAGAAATCAATTATACCGATCATGAAATTGACGGACTTGCCGCCAATGATTTCAGGATTATTTGAAACTTTTGATGGTTTCTAAAATCGCGCGTTTATGCTTGTTTTTCTCAAGTCCGAAGAACATGAACGAGCCGTAAATTTTGACAGGGTAGGGGATACCGGCAATGTGGATACGCTTGGATTTTTCAATTTTTTCCAGGCGTTTTTTCTGAAAATCGCTGGTTATGTCATACTTGTAAACGCCGATTTCGGAGTCTCCGACTTTAATGGCAACGGCACTGCTGGCACGGAAGGGATCGGCAGGAATGACCCGGATGCTTTCAACCGGCAGTCCGTCGCGTTTGAGCAAATCGGCAAAATCCTTTGCTTCAAGATAGTTGTTGCGCGGAGAAAGACAGCCGCTTCCGGCAAGGAGCAGCAGAAGTGTTATCGGCAGAAATTTAATCATATTTTTTGTATCCTTATTTTTTTACTGTCATTTTAAAATAACTCTCTTGAGAAGAAAAATCAAGTCCGCTTGACAATGTTGCATAAAGAGATTACATTAAGAAATCATTTTTTACGGAGAATCTTATGACAGAAGTGACTTTTGCGCGCGCTGAAAATTATTCACGCGAAGAATTATATTGTGCGATAAAAAAAGTTTTTACGCCTCAGCTTGAAGCTTACGGAACTCTTGAAGGCAAGCGCGTTATGCTCAAACCCAATCTTCTTGCCTGGAAAAAGGCAGAAGATCCCGCCTGTGTGCATCCGGCTTTTATCGTGGAGTGTGCGCGGATTTTTCTTGATGCGGGCGCAGCAGAAGTGGCGGTTATGGAAAATCCTGCGGTGCGTTCCGTTCCCGCTATCCTCAAAGATATGGGCATCGCCGATGAACTTGCTGAAATGGGCGTTTTGTGTGCCAACTTTGCCGATTACAAAATGCGCCGTCTGCCGGAAAATGCCTCTTTCAAAAATGCGGAGATGGCTTCAGAACATCTATCTTTTGATTGCGTGGCAAATCTGGCAAAAGTCAAAACACACGGTATGATGACGCTGACACTTGCTGTAAAAAATCTTTTCGGCTTTATTT
This sequence comes from Victivallaceae bacterium, assembly GCA_045633645.1. GTDB lineage: Bacteria > Verrucomicrobiota > Lentisphaeria > Victivallales > Victivallaceae > UBA1784. The sequence continues at coordinate 5,519 of JAZQYS010000135.1, forward strand.
CAGGGAGTGAACGCCTTGCCTGGCATCTGAAAGTTCGGCGCAACTTTGAACTTTTTGCGGATTTTCTGCTTGATTTGTATTTGGAAGTCAAACCGCAATTCAACTTTCTTGACGGTGTGATCGCTATGGAGGGCAACGGTCCGGGCAGCGGAACGCCGGTGGATTGTCATTTTGTTGCAGGTTCCTGCGATGCGCTGGCACTTGATGCGGCAACGGCACCGCTGCTGGGAGTACGTGATCTTCTGACGGTGCTTCAGGCTGAAAAGCGGGGGATTCTTCCTGAATTTGTCTGCAAAGGTGAGATTCCGCAACTTTCTCCGTTGCGTCTGCCTGACCCGCCTGCGCCGATATCCCAATGGGGACTGCCGCTGCCGACGGGAATCCGTGAAATGCTGCGCGACAGACTGCTTGCGCGTCCCAAGGTCGCATTTGATCAGTGTATCGGCTGCGGACTGTGTGCCAAAATGTGTCCGCCGCAGTCCTTGAAAATCGTCAACGGCAAGCCGCAGTTCAAACTGGATGAGTGTATCCGCTGCTGCTGTTGTCAGGAACATTGTCCCAAAGGCGCAATCGAATTTAAAACCAACATTTTTCTGCGCGGCGTTGAAAAATTCCGGAGTATTCTCTCAAAACTTGCCCGTTGATCGGTGAAATACATTGTGAAACTGTATTTCTTGCCGCTTTGCAGTAGAAATAATACAATCTCAGGTGTATATTATAAAATCCGCAGATATCCAAAAAGGGTTTGGATATCGTTAAAGTTCTTGTCCGGAACAACAGGTGAATCCCCGTGAAAATCGGGAGCTGTCGCGCAACCGTGAGCCGTATTTTACGGCAAGCCGGATCCCTGCCGGATATAATTGTGCGCGTAACACATTAGAAAGAAAATCTGTTATGACGACTTTTAAAAAAGTCCGTCGGGGTACGGCTTTGCCGTGCCGTAATCCGTTCACAGCGGCTTCAAAAAAACGTATGTTTCAGCCGGCTGGTTATTTTACTCAAACCTTTACTTTGATTGAATTGCTGGTTGTGATTGCAATTATCGCCATTCTTGCAGGAATGCTGATGCCGGCGTTGGGACAGGCGCGGGAAAAAGGAAAAAGCACAAACTGTATTGCCAATGTCAAAACATTGACTCACGCAAATTTTTCTTACAGTGAAAGCAGTAAAAGTTTTCTGGTTCCTTATGCCAGGGATATGATGGGACAAAATAAACAACGCTGGTGCGGAAACTCTGACTTGACAAGCAGTTCAGGCGATGCCAGTTACGATCTTTATTCTTCGCCGCTTACGCCCTTTATCGGACCATTGAATAAGGTTACCCGTTGTATGAGTTTTGTTTCACCTCCGAAAAGTTTTGAACAAAATTGCGGCGGATACGGATACAATGTGCTGGTCGGTACTTTGTGTTTGCAGGAGACCTACAGTTGGGAAAATTTTTCAGCCGGTTTTCCGGTGAAAAGGATGAGGCATCCCGGAAGAAAAATCATGTTTGCCGATTCCGCTATTATGGTTGATGACAGCGGTAACTGGAGTTCTTCTCCGACCCGCCACGGATACAGTTCTTCTATTGAAGCGCCCGGAGGCGATTGGGTGATGAATCCCACGATGCACTTCAGGCACAGTAAAAGAGCTGTGATTTCATATTGTGACGGACATGTCGGAACATCCGCATTGATCGAATCTGCTTACGGCGATGAACAATATCTTCTCGGACATCCATGTGCCAATAATGATGAAATGCGCCGGGAATTTTTTGATCCGACTTATTAAATTATGAGGTTCAGAAAGTGAAAATATCAATTTTTTTTCTCTTGTTTATCATCCTTGCCGGGTGCGGTAAGAAAAAGGCCGTACACAAACCCGAAGTTGAGGCTGCCATGAAAACTCCGGTGACTTGTGTCCGGTGTCAAAAGACGGCAGAACGTCAATTTTATCACCGGGTCAGTCAGGTGTTGGTCCGTTGTCCCGGTTGTCAAAAAACATTTCCGGTAAAAAATAAATCCCGAAAGCGTTGAAAAAAATGAAAACACTGTGCTGTATACTCTTTTGTATTTTAAACTGCACTCCGTTTTTATCTGCCGGAGAGATGCGGATTGTGTCGCTCTCTCCGGCATTGACTGAACTTGTCTGTCATCTCGGATGCGAAAAGCAGCTGGTCGGCAGGAGTTCAGTCTGCAACTATCCGCAATCCGTTAAAAAAATTGCCGTTGCCGGACGTTTTTCCATTCCCTATACCGAAAAAGTCATATCGCTCAAGCCGGATATCGTTATTGCCAATGATCTGGTCAACCCCAATCTGGTCAAAACTTTTGCCGCCTGTCATATTCGTTGTGAAATCATGCCGTGCCGCAATATCGCAGAATACCGTAAATGCGTGGAAAAATTAAGCCGTCTCCTCAATGTTGAAACTGCCGGAAAAAGAGAGATTGCACGCATTGATGAAAAACTCCGGCAGAAAATAAAAAAGCTGAATTTAAATGTCTTATGGGTCATCTGGGATTCCCCCCTGATGGTTGCCGGAAAAAACTCTCTGCCCGATGAACTGCTTAAAATGGCAGGAGCAAATAATGTTGCAGAACATGTTCCGCAGGCGTATTTCAAGTGTTCTCTTGACTGGCTGCTCAAACAGAAAATCGATGCCGTTATCTGGACAGCTTCGCCCAACGGTTACAAAAGACACCGTTTCTGGAAAAATCTTCTTGCTGTGAAGAACAATAAAATCATTCATGATCTTGATTATGACCTCGTTCAGCGTCCCGGTCCCCGTATCTTTGACGGAATCGAATTGCTGCGGAAAAAATTGGAGAATATAAAATGAAAAGAAATTTACTTCTGGTGATTTTGTTTCTTTTTCTGTTCTGTTCAGGAGTCCTGCTGGGCTCTTCGGCGTTGACGGCCGGAGAAATATTTTCTTCTCCCATTGCCGCCTTGCGGGCTGTCAGGATTCTGGGAGCGTTTGTTATCGGCGGAAGTCTGGCATTATCCGGACTGGTTTTTCAGGCGGTACTGAAAAATCTTCTTGCCGAACCGTTCACACTCGGCATTGCAGGCGGTTCCGGTGTCGGCGCGGCACTTGCCATTATTCTCGGATTGAAAACCATAACCTTGTTCGCGGTTCCCTTTTCCGCATTGCTCGGCGCATTGACTGTGTTGGGAATCGTTCTTTTAATCAGCAGAAAAAGTAACTTCGGCAGTGAAAGTCTGCTTTTATCCGGCGTTATTGCCGGAACCGTGTGTTCAAATATATTGATGTATCTTCTTTCAGCGGCTGAAAATGATGAACTTGCCAATGTCACCTGGTGGATGTTGGGAGATTTGCAGTCCGTTGATTTATCTTTGCTGTCATTTCAAGCCGGATATGCCTGTTTTGCTCTTGTTCTGCTGCAATTTTTTTCAAATGAAATCAATGCGGTTTCACTGGGGGATGAACAGGCTTTTTATCTTGGCGTGAATGTGAAAAAAATGAATTTCATCTTAATTCTTACTGCTGCATTGCTTTCAGCCGGAACGGTTGCTCTGGCGGGAATCATCAGTTTCTGCGGCTTGATTATTCCGCATATTGTGCGCCGTCTGCACGGCAGCGATCACAGAAAAATCATTTTGACAACCTTTCTTTACGGCGGTTGTTTTCTTATGATCTGCGATATCATCAGCCGTATCATCTTTGCCGAAAGAGAACTGCCGATCGGCGTCCTGACGGCTTTGATCGGCGGACCGGTGTTTCTGACAATTCTCTGCAAAAGGAGCAAATACAATGCTTGAAGCACAAAGTTTGACATTTTCTTATCAGGATAAAATTATCCTTGATGATTTTTCTCTGTCACTTGAAAAGGGCAGTTTCACCATGCTGCTGGGTGCAAACGGCAGCGGTAAAAGTACGGTACTCCGGTTGCTGGGCGGCTTTCTTCAGCCGAAACAGGGAGGTGTGCTTGTTGACGGTGTTCCCATAAGCACCCTCAAACACTTTGAACGGGCGCAAAAAATTGCTGTTGTACCGCAAAATATGCCTCCGGTACTGGATTTTACTGTTCGTGAAATGGTGACCATGGGAAGGCTGGGAAATATTCCCCGCTTTGCTCCGCCCGGGAAAAACGATCAGAAAATCGTAAACGAAGTCATGGAGAAAATGGAAATTTCCCCTTTTGCCGACAGAATGTTGAATCAACTTTCAGGCGGCGAAAGACAGCGGGTTATTCTCGCACAGGCTCTTGCCGTAAACCCCGATTATCTGCTGCTTGATGAACCGACTTCAGCCCTTGACCCGGAACATATCTTTCTTTTAATGCAAACATTGCAGGAAATAAATAAAAATACCGGAATATTGATGGTATGTCACGATTTGAATTTAGCCTGGAATTTTGCAAAAGAAACAGTCATTCTCAAAGATTCAAAGATATTTCTTTCGGGCGATACCCGCAAAGTTCTGACTTCAGAAAATATCCGTCAAGCCTTTAATTGCAATGCTGTCATCAAAGAAGATGTCGGCATCATTCTGCAGCCATTGAATTAAAACACTTCTGAACATGGCAACTTGCAAATAACCTTTAATACTCCCGGGGATTGTCAAGGAGCGTCCCCTTGACCGGTCGGGCAACGCACCCGACCGCCATTCCGCTTTTTTTGAAAAAAGGATAGGGGGTTCGGGGGAAAGGGAAAAAACTTTTTTTTACGTGAAAAAAAGTTTTTTCCCTTTCCCCCGATTCCCATCAGCCTTTACAACACCATGCCGGCGATCCAGCCGGCGGCGAGGAGGGGGAGATTGTAGTGGATGAAAGTGGGTATGGTTGAGTCGTAAATATGATCGTGCTGACCGTCGGCATTGAGACCGGCGGTGGGACCGAGGACGGATTCGGACACGGGGGAACCTGCGTCACCGAGGGCACCGGCGACGCCGATGATGGCGACTGTTGCGAGCGGGGAGATACCGAGTTTCACGCAAAGCGGCACATAAATAGCGGCAATCAGGGGAACGGTGGAAAAAGAGGAACCGATACCCATGGTGATAATCAAACCGATCAGCAGCATGAGAAAAACGGCAAGACCGCGCTGATCTCCGATACCGGCAGAGGAAAGTTCCACCAGTTTTTCAACGGCACCGGTTTTTTTCATAACTTCGGCAAAACCGTTGGCGGCGATCATGATGATACCGATACCGCCCATCATGTGGACGCCTTTGACAAAAATATCCTGTGTTTCGCGCAGTTTGATGATCCCGGTAATGACAAAGACCATGACACCGGCTAAAGCGGCGATGACGAGGGAGTTCATCCAGATTTGTCCGGCAAGTCCCAGGGCGATGGCGAGGACTCCCGCGGCGATTTTCCAGGGTTTGATTTCAACTTTTTCAAGGATTTCCGCTTTGGCGGTTTTTTCAGAGTCGTAGTCTCTTGGTTTGCGGTAAGAGATAAAAACGGCAATGAGCAGTCCGGCAAGCATACCCAGAGCCGGGATGAACATGGCACGGGGGGCCATATCAAAAGTGGCTTTGACGCCATTGCTTACGATGTTGGCAATCAAAATATCATTGAGATAAATCCTGCCGAAACCGAAGGGCATGAACATATAGGGGGTAATGAG
>JAZQYS010000136.1:0-1965 GCA_045633645.1 Victivallaceae bacterium
GCCTGACTGCAGCGCATTTTTGCTGTCTTTTTTCAGATGAACGATGACTTTGCGTCCGAAAGAGCGCATTTGTTCACTGTCAACAATGACAAAACCATCAATTTTTTCCGGAGATTCCTGTCCGACTGTCCGGACGTTATCTTTGAGCTGACGGAATGATAAACTTTCAGGAGACACATCTCCGGTGAGGGTTATCAAACGTTCTTTCAAATCGTAAATCAGATGATCCGCATAGATTTTTCCGGAATTTTTGTCTTTGCCGGAAACGACAACACTGCCGTCTGCCAGCAGTTGGGAAATACCGGAGGCTCCGGAAGTTGTCAAATCAAAATCTTTCCCTTTTTTTGCAGTTTTTTTACTGTCTTTTCCGCGGGAGAGAACTACCGTCAGACGGTCGCAGGTGATGACTGCCTGCGCTTCATGGATTGTGACACTGCCAATCAGCATAATCCGCTTTTCTTCAAGTTCGATCAAAAGAGAATCTCCGGATGCCGTAATGTAGCGGTATTTTTTCTCATCAAGAGATGACAGTTTGCGCGGATCGCTTCCTGCTGTCCGTATCAAAACTTCAATATCCGAATTGATACGGATCTCGCGGCGTTTGAAGTTTGCTTCAAAGCCGATACCGTTGAGGTCAAGCATCGGAGAACGCAGAAATACCGCCGATGAACCGGAGGCTTTGTGATTTTCCTGATCGATATCCGCCTGACTTGTCCGCACGATGGCTTCACTGTATTTCAATCTGGGCAGCCAGAAGTCAAATACCTCTTTGAAAGGTGCTTGCAGAGGATATAATTTGATTCTCCAGGCATCTTTGATGTCGTCCACACTGGCAGTTGGTCTGAGGAAATCAAGGACTGTGCCTTTGCCGGAAATCAGCCGTCCGCGGCGTTCCGCTTTGTTGACGAAAATCATCATCTGCGGTTTGCCGCTGCGGTTGTAAATCGGAATCTTGGCATTGGACATCGTAAGTCCGCGCAAGTCGCTCAAATCGCTGTTTCCGTACAGTGCAGATAAGCTCAAAAGCCCCACAAGGAGCAGAAATACAGTGTAATGTTTTTTCATTTGCGGTACCGTTCCAACACTTCATCCATTATACCGCTTTCGCGGAACAGGCGGTCAAGGATTTCAACAAAAACACCCCGTCCGCCGGGGGTCTGAAGACGCCAGTCGGCAAATTCATCCAGCGCAGGAACCGCATCGGCAACCGCAATGGCAATGCCGACTCTGCTCATGACAGGCGCATCAATGATATCGTCTCCCACATAGAGGCACTCTTCGGGTTTGAGATTGTATTCCGCAAGAATCTCTTCAAAAGCGGTCAATTTGTTATGGATATCTTCTTTGCAGAAATCCAATCCCAGTTCTCCGGCTCTTTTCCGGTTGGCGGCGGAGGAGCGTCCGGAAATCAGACCGACGATATAGCCGTGGCGTTTTGCCATTTTCAGCCAGTGTCCGTCACGGTAATTGAAGAATTTGACAAAATCCTCAAGTCCGTAACCGACTGTTCCGTCAGTTAAAACGCCGTCAATATCAGAGATGATCGCGCGGATTTTTTTGAATTGTTCAGCAGAGATCATGAATTGCCTTCACTTTCGTTAAGATTTCTTCTGCTGCGGCAAAGTCCAGAGAGTTGGGGCCGTCGGACAATGCCTGTGACGGATTGGGATGCACTTCGCAGAAAATCGCATCAATTCCGGCTGCCGCCGCTGCACGCGCCAGCGGGAAGATGAATTCACGCTGTCCGCCGGAAGCATTGCCGAGTCCGCCGGGCAGCTGGACTGAATGGGTCGCATCAAAAATCACCGGCACATCAAAAGAACGCATGGTCGGCAGACCGCGGAAGTCCACCACCAGATTGTGATAGCCGAAAGAACTGCCGCGTTCGGTCAGCATAACCTGATTATTGCCCGTCAGACGCACCTTTTCAACCGCTCCGCGCATATCTTCCGGAGCCATGAATTG
>JAZQYS010000137.1:0-2436 GCA_045633645.1 Victivallaceae bacterium
TCTGATTTTTTCCATGACCTTTGCAACGGCTGAACTGCAGCCTGTAATCGGACTGGGAAGTTTTCTCAAACTGATTATCTGGATGTTGATCGGATTTGCTCTGGTCTTTGAATTGCCGGTATTTCTGCTGATTCCGATCCGTGCCGGTTTGTTGAAAGTTGACTTTGTCAAAAGATTCCGCTGTATTTTTGTGACCGGAATCTTTCTTGTTGCTGCACTTCTTACACCGCCGGATATCGTCAGCCAGTTATCTTTGGGGGTACCCGGGTGGCTTTTATTTGAATTGACTTTGCTGATTGCGGCAAAGGTGCAGAAAAAAGCGGATACTCAGGAAGTGGAACCTGAAGAGGTACCGGAAACGGAGGTAGTTGTTCCGCCTGAAAAAACAGCGGTTTCACCGGTTTGCGAAAGAAGCCGTCTTGCAGGACGTTCCGGAAGAATCCGCAAACTGTAATCCTTGATAAAACATGCAAAAGAGATTATATTGGAACAGAATCTGAAAAAAGGAGGTATACAATGAAAAGTCTTATTCAAAAAATTTTGTTTGCCGGCGTTTTTCTCTTTGTTGCAGTTTCTTGTTTTGCGGCAGAGAATAAAGCAGAGTGGAGTGAAAATTATCTTCAGGCAAGAAAAGCTGCTGCAGCAAAAAAGATTCCGATGTTGATACTTTTTTCCGGTTCCGACTGGTGTCCGCCCTGTATGCGGCTGGATAAAAACATTCTGGATACAAAGGAATTTGCTTCCTATGCCGGAAAAGGAAAATTTGTGCTTTTTAAAGCTGACTTTCCCCGTACAAAGCAAAAGCCTGCCGCAATTGCTCAACAGAATCAGCAGTTGATGCAAATTTACCGGGTGCAGGGCGTTCCCACAATTATTCTTGCCGGAGCTGACGGTAAAGAGTTTGCCCGTACCGGATTTATTCCGGTTGATGTCAAAAAATATATTGAACACCTTGAAACGCTTTTGAAAAAAGCACCCAAAAAATAACAGGGAAGTATAAAAAATGAAAATCTATATCTTTGCCGATCTTGAAGGAATCAGCGGCGTCAGCGGTTCAACATTTGTAACTGCCGACGGCGGTAAGTATGCCATGGGCTGCAAATTGATTACCCGTGAAGTTAATATCTGTGCCGCCGCCTGTCTGGAAAACGGCGCGGATGAAGTCATTGTCCGTGACGGACATGGTGCCGGAAACAGTATTCTCTGGGAAAATCTGATTCCCGGAATCCGTCTTGTGCAGGGACAGACGCCCGGAGTCCGTTTTGCGGGAATTGAAGATGCCGATGCCGTTATTCTGCTGGGCTATCATGCCATGGCGGGAACGCCCCGCGCATTGATGGAACATACCTTTTCTTCAAAGAGCATACAGAATATGTGGGTGAACGGTAATCTTGCCGGAGAGTTTGCCATTGATACATTGATTGCCGGTGAACACGGTCTGCCTGTTATCATGACCAGCGGCTGTGATAAACTTTGCGCCGAAGCAAAAGCATTTTCTCCGGATGTTGTAACCTGTCAGGTGAAGACTTCCACCGGGCAGCAGGGCTGTATCATGCTGTCTCCCCAGGCCTCTGAAAAACTCCTGCGCGAGAAGACTGCCGAGGCTATCGAGGCGTTCAAAGCAGGAAAAATCAAGCCGAAGACTGTTTCTCCTGCGACGTTGCGGATTGAGTATATGGAGCGTTGTGAACCTGCCGTAGGTTTGATTGCTCCCAGAACCGTTGAATATACTGCTTCAACCCTTGAAGAAGCTTTTTTCAACAGATAAAAATTTTTAAACTGCAGAATCAAAAATGAAAAAAACGGCAGAACTTGACATTCCACCCGTCGGAAAGAACCTCAAGAAAGAGCGTCTTTCACGGCACTTGTCTCTGGGGGCTCTGGCTGAAGCCAGCGGTATATCCAAAGCCATGCTTTCGCAAATTGAAAGCGGCAGAGTAAATCCCACGCTGGTTACGCTCTGGAAAGCGGCACATGCCCTGGGCGTTGATCTTGCCATTTTAATTGACGGCAAAAGCAAGAAACCGGAACGTTTTACTTTTATTCCGGCAACCCGTTTGATGAGTATTGCTTATGATGAAGGTAAGGTTGAATTCAAGATTTTGACTGCTCCGGGCATTCCGGACAGACTTGAAATGTATTTTGTTTCCATTGCCCCGGGTGCCAAACATTATTCCGAGCCGCATCCCTCCGGATGTGAAGAGTATGTTCTTGTGACCAAAGGAAAAGTCCGGGTGACCAGCGGAGAAAATACTGCTGAATTGTCTCCCGGTGATTTTCTTGCCTATCAGGGAGATTTGCCCCATTCTCTTGAAAATATCGGAGAAGATACGGCAGAAATCCACATGACCGATCTTGCAACAGAGGCGTGAAATGGATAAGACTCCCAAATCTTTGCGTCTGCATATTGCGTTGTTCGGCAGAACGAATGTCGGG
>JAZQYS010000138.1:0-14347 GCA_045633645.1 Victivallaceae bacterium
GCTCCAGCAGACTGTCGGGAATACTCTGTTCAAGATCAGTGAGAAAAACATCACCGCAACCGGCAGAATAGGGATGGATGAAACTGAACTCAAAGTTTTCCTTTTCAGATGTCAGCGGCTCTGCCGTAAAATGCTTTGTAAAAGTAAAAGGTTCTTCAATATACTCTGTTGTGTAACCGGAAAAATACGTTTCGACAGTTTTTCTGATTTTTTGTACGGCAAGTTCCTGTTCCGGAGAAAGAGGCTGAAAACAGACTTCCGGCACATCCGGTTTTCCGGCACCGAGTTTCTGCCATAAGAAATCCTCTTCTTTGAGAATCAGTGCCAGATGTTCTGGACTCCAATCCAGCAGTTCCAGCAGCTGCTTGTAGGAGAGGATGTGCCAGTTGTTGCGGATGATGGTTTGATAACCGTATTTCAACCACCGGGGAGAGACTTCCGGATTTACCGGGAGTCCCATTTTCTCTGCGGCAAGAGAAACATTTTCCAATGATGTATGCAACACTTCCGCCAGACGTGCGGTGGGAACCAGTCCCCAATTCCGCCAGATGACAGCGTGACACCGGTCGGGAAAATGCGGCAGTTCAAGCGGAGGGATCGTTTTGCCTGACGGCAGTTTTGAAACAGTCATTTTTGATCCGTAATACGCGCTTTGATGTCATAAATGGTGATATTGCTCTTGGGACCGGCACCGACAGCCAGCAGAATATAGGCAAGCTTCTGTCCCTGTTTGCCGTCGGCAAGTTTAACGGAACTCTTGTAGACTTTTTTGTCTTTGACAAGTTTGATACCGTTGAGATTTCTGCCGGGAGAGAAAAACTTTTTGCTGGCTTCATAAGAGTAACAACTCAGCAGCAGCCGTCCGGTTCCCTCTGCTGTAACTTCAAATTCAAGCGTTTGTCCGGCTTTGGCATTGAAGCGTTTGAGGCAGTAAAACTCCGTATTGATTTTGGTTGTTTCGATTTTGAAACAGGCAACGCCGTTTTCTTCGGTAACTTCTCCGGTTCCAATATGCGGTCTCTTTGAGTTTCCGTTGCGGACCCAGTTTTTCACCCTGTCTGCCATCGGAGCGGTTTGGGCAAGATCAGCTTTGAAGTTGACGGCAAGTTCAGCTCCTGAAAGGCAAACAGCACAAAGACTGAAAACTGCTGCAAAAAATGTTTTTTTCATAAAATTTCTTCTCCCTGTAAAATTAAATATCGATACCGAGCCATCCGGCGGCGGTTTTACCCATGATTTTATCCTGAACTTCAGCCGGAACACCGTTGACGAACAGAAGATTTTTGTAACACTCCATGGCCTCTTTGTGGATTTCAGGCATATTGACGTAGGAGTCCGAACCGAAGATCAGCTTTTCATATCCCGCCCAGATATTGCTCCGGTAAAAAACTTTGGGCGCAGGTGCAAGCAGAGAATCCAGTTTTTCAGGAGAAACGCCCAGCCAGCTGCCGCAGCCTGCTAAATCTGCATAGAGATTGCTGTGCGAGCGAATCAAATCCGCCGCTTCCTCACGGAAGATCCTCGTTCCCATGTGCGCCATGACGATTTTAAGTTTCGGAAAACTCCGTGCAATCCTGTCCAGATTGAGAGGATGCATGTTTTTGAGCATAGGACGCTGATGAACGGCATCCATTTCGCTTGCTCTGAATAATCCTGTATGAAAAAGCACCGGCATATCAAGCTTTTCACACGCCGCATAAACGGGCATATAAAGATCGTGGTCGTAAGCGTGCCAGGGATAAATGAACTTTACCCCGGCAAAGCCCTGTTCTTTGAAACGGAAGATTTGCGAAGCGTCTGCCGTTTCCCACAAATCCGCCTTGGCAAGTGCAAGAAAAACGTCAGGATACTGCTGAGCGATCTCCAACACCTGCTCATTGGGCAGATAATCCTCGCTGCCGTAGCGCAGACCGCCTGAAAGAACCATCAGACTGTCTGTGTCACGGGCTGTCTGCGCCAACTTTTCCACATCAGAAGCGTTGCCGGTGTTGCAATGGACATGAAAATCTATTTTTTTCATAAAAAACCTTTATTTGGTCAGCAGATAAAGACGGGTAGTCTTTTCCGGAACGGTATCGGTGAACACAGAAACTTTTCTGCCCAAAGTTTTTCCGGTGTACAACTCTTTAACGGTATATCTGCCGTCCAATTTGACGGTTTTCTTTCCGGCGGAAGAACTGTGGAGCAGCATAAAGCTCTGATTGCAGTCAAAGACATCAAAACTGCGGCTGTAAACGTGAACTTGTGCATAATCGCACAGTCCCATGAGTAATTCTTTGGTCAGCGGAACAGCGGTATAGACGGAACGCCAGTTTTTCTGTTCAAGCACGGTCAGAGCAGCTTTCCCGTCCGCCGTCATCAACGTTTTCATGCCGGGAGCCGAGGGAGTGAAAACCGGTCCCGCCTGGCAGGGGTCAACGGCGGCATACTTGCGGGTGATGATATGTTTTGAATCCGCTACATCAAAGTAGAGCTGCTTTGTTTTCTTCTCAACATCAAACTTCATTCCGGTCAGATCTTTCATGGCATCGGGTGTAAAGCCCTTGTCCGTAATGAATGCCGGCGCATAGCACCAGACGGAAACAGCATTGTTTTTACGGACTTTTTTCTTGATCATATCAACGATTTTGCTGTCGCCGTTGTAGTTGTTGAGGAAAATGTAGAGTTTATAATCCGGCATCTTGGGGTTGTCCAGATCGGTCATCAGCCAGGTATCAAACGGTGCGCCCATTCTGCTTGCGGCAAGATAAGCGCCCCAGGCATGCGCTTTAAGATAAGGACTGGATGTCTGATTGAGAAAACGCGTTGTGTGTTCGTCCACGATGAGAGCGACCTGCGCTTTGGAGGAGGCATCATATTGAAGCGTATTTTCTGCGATTTTGCTCATTTGGGCAATGGTTTGAATCATACCTTCCTCGTGGAAGTGCGCCGGGTGCATGATGGAATAGAACCAGAAACCGCCGCCGGTGGTAAGAGATGAACCTAAAGCGCGTTTGATAACTTCATTTGTTTCCTGCAAATTGGCAGTTCTGCCCAGTCCCTCTTTGCAGAGGTGGGTACGCAGATCATGCTCCTGCCAGATGATTTTGTTCCGCAGTTTGGCTCCGGCGTAGAAAGGATTGATGTTCAATCCCGGATCACCGCCCCGGCGTTTGTTGTAGTCAACGGGAGTGGCAATACCGTCAACATAAGGGGAATCAATCAATTTGCCGACAGTCCGCAAACCGTTGTTGTGCATATTGAACATACCGTGATACAGCAGACAGTAACCGTTATAGGTTATGACAGTCTTTTTGAATTTTGTCGCCTCTTTGACCGCTTTGCACATTTCAATAATGTTCTTTTCGGTACGGTCATTCATAAAGTCGTTCAGATCCATGGCAGGACGGTTTTTGGCAGGATCCTTGAAGAAAAGGAAATCCGCTTTTCTGCGTTCAGCCGGAGAGGGAACGGCAACTGTTTCAAAAGTAACGTTATTATTGTTCCACGCTTTGCGGAGAGCTTTGACATCATTTTTATACTTGTTTTTGATCCAGCGTCTGAAAGACTTCTGAGTGCCTTCAGAATAACCGGTGATTCCTTTCCAGGTGGCGGGCCAGTACCATTCGGCAGAAGCACCACCGCCGACGAGATAAGTATAAACCCGTTTACCGTAGGGACCGTTTTCAATGTGTTCCGTCAGATCTTTGAGCATTTTGCAAGCGGTTCTGATCCATCTGTCGGTGCAGAGGGGGGCGCGGAAATGCTGGCGCTTGAGTCCGCCGCCGTTGTAAGGGTAATACATCTCACGTTCTTCGGGATAACGGTTGAAATACCATTCCGGCGGCACCACAAAAAGGTCGATAAAAATGTAACTTTCAGGAGCCGATTCAGCAACTGTTTTCAAACGGGAATCAATGTGCGCCCAGTTGTATTTGCCCTCGCCTTTCCAGAAATTGGCAACGTTCATGCTCCAGTAACCGTGCGACATGAGTTTTACACCGCCGGCGGCAAAGTCTTCGATACTGCGTGAAATCTGGTGCGTTGTGGCATAATTGGGAATGCCCGGCAGAGCGGCAAAGGGATACATTTCTTTGTTGTCAAAATAAAATCTGACTTTACCGCGTTCCAGCTTCTGGGTGACTTTGGTCATCGCGGGCGCAGCAGGCGGATTCTTTTTGAGTTTTGCCAGATAAGCCTTTGTGATCGGCAGTCTGTTTTTGAAGTCGGGATCAAATGCCTGAATACTTTTATCCAGATAGGCGTAACACTCTTTAAGTTTGATTTTTTCATCAGGATACTTTGCCTTTTCAGCAGCATAAATCGCAGCAATTTCACTGTCTTTCAGGACATTTGAAAAGAGTTTGATATCGTTGACAAGCAATTCCGCCGTGGAAAAATTATCTTTGGCGTTGAAAGATTTGTCGGACCCGATCCTGCCGGGCAGGGTATTGGCTCTGAGCTTTTCGGGCTTTTCAGCCGGAGCATTGATAACCTTTTTACCATTGATGTAAATGGCGATGGAACCGTTGTCAAAAGTGTAAGCAAGATGGGTCCATTTTCCGGGGGAAACTTTGTGATCGGCACCGGGAACGATCCATTTTTTATTGACAAGGGTTTGGGTTCTGAAAATACAGTGAACGCCTTTCCAGAAATTCTGTCCGGGCAGGTTTTTGTAACAGAACTCCGGCACAGTGCCGTTGAGTATCAAAGCGTATTCCACGGCAAAGGGGTGAAGTCCCTTGAAAAAGATGACATTGTTTCCCTTTCCACCGGTCAGTACCCAGGAACAGAAACTCATGGTTTTGCCGTCGGATTTTTTCTTCATGGGAACGGTAATTTTTGCATCCGGAGCAATCCGCAGCGCACTGTTCTGGATGTGGAAATCATATCCCTCTGAAGTACAGCGGAACTTTCCCGTTTTGTCGGAAATCTCTTTTTTACCGCCTGCCTTTGAAAAATCAAAGTGAAACAACATCTCTCCCCGGAGAGAAATTGCGGTCAGGCACAGCAGAAAAAATGCCAGAGTTTTCTTCATTTCATACAGTCTTTCTTTTATTATGTTTTATGTGAAAAATAATTTTATTTCTGCAAATGCCAGTAACGGTTCCAGTTGTCGGTGGTACCGGTGGATTCCATAAGTTTTTCATAATCCCAGAGTTCAACGTGTCCGTCATAGAAGTTGATGTTGAGTTTTCCCTGATGCGGAAAACGTGTATATCCCTTTTTGTTGGAGTAATAACTCCGGTCGCCGTATGCAAAATATTTTTCTCTTCCGAAAGAATCTCGAATACCGACTCTGTCGCGTCCGAGCAGATAAAAAGTGTTGCGTTCCAGGAAGTTGATTTTGAAACCGGGCTTGTTTATATTCTTTGCCGGACGCTCCCAGCGATCCGCATCAACAGGCACGGCACAGTTGCGCCCATAGGTACTGTAGCCGTACTCAAAATGGTTTGCGGGAATACCCGGATTGGCATTTGTCCGGACTTTTTCCCACGGCAGTTTTTCAGCATTGGGACAAAACAGTCCCGCCGGATAATAACCGTATGATGCGGCAAGGCCTGATACACCGAGATAGCCGCCGAAAGCCTTGTTCTGGAACCAGTAACCTTTGCCGTCTTTGTGATCAATATACACGCCGAATTCATTATCAGAGTCATACATGTTCATCGCAACTCCAAGTTGTTTCAGGACATTGATGCACGCACTTCTTTTGCCCGCCTCCCTTGCCTGCTGCAAGGCGGGCATGAGCATCGCCGCAAGAATGGCAATAATGGCAATGACTACCAACAGCTCAATAAGAGTGAAAAAACTTCTCTTTGCTTTTTTCCGGAAATGTGTTGTCTGTCTGCCGTTTTCGAGGTTCATAAAAGTTGCTGATTTCATTTTACATCCTCCCTTTTTTTCTGTTTGGCTTTTTGGATTCTTTTATCTGCAATTTGAGTATTTTCTCTGACAAGATTGGAAAAGATACTTGCCCGGATACTTTCTCCGGGACGTATCAGCATGGGCAAGGTGATATGCTGCGGCACGCCGTTGCCGCTGTTGTGCAGAATCAGCCATATTGCAGCTCTGGCACACTGTTCACAGGGATATTCCAGTGAAGCAAGTGTCGGGCGGACAAGTTCTCCGCCGGGAAATCCGTCATAGCCCAATACCATCACATCCTGCGGAATCTTTTTTCCGGCGCGCTGAACAGCATCATACACCCACATTGCGTGTCCGTCTGAATAACACTGAACGGCATCGACTTTTCCATCCGCAATAAGTGACGACAGTCTGTCAAAAAATCCGGGTTCGCTTTTGTCTGAACACCAGATCATTTCAGCTGCTTCGTTCAATCCCATGGAACGCATCTGTTCTGCAAGAGTATCGGCATCCCAGCCCAGACGTTCACTGTTGCGGTTGTCATCAGTAAGCAGCGTAAGAATCCTGCGGCAGCCGCAGGCGGCAAGATAATTCAATCCGGTAAGCCAGGATTGACGGTTGTCCGTTCCGACACTTGAAAAAAGCTCAGCGGTACGGTTGATGTAATCTTCGCGGCAGTATACAACCGGAACGGTGCATTTACGCAGTACCTTGAGCCAGGATTCATTTCCTCTCAACGCTGCTCCGAAAAAGATGATACCCCGGTAACGCTTTGAAATAACTTCAGGTTCGCGCAAAAAAGATCTGGGAATTTCATCGCAATGATAACCGTATTCGGCGGCAACTTTGGAAATATAACTGCTGACAACTCTCTGTAAGTTGCATTCTCCGGTAGAGAGCATATCACCGATCAGCAATATCCTCATACTGTTGCTGCCGGTCATCGGACGGGTTCCGTAATAGTGGCTGCGGGTAATGCGTCCTTCTGATTCCAGGCGGTCAAGAGCCAGGCGCAGAGTTGCGCGTGAGACCTGCAGTTCACGGCTCAAGTCAGGTTCGCTGGGCAGACGGCTGTTCTCGCCGGACATCTCTGCAAGGCGTTGCAGAAGAAGCCGGTAAACATAATCTTTTTTAAGTTCTTTTTTATCAGATTTCATCTCGTAAATCCCCGTCTGTGAACTAATTTAAAGTGGACAACTTGTTTTGTCAACACTGAACAACCTGATTTTTTACTATTTTTGCGGTAATTCTTTGCGGTCAAGTTCTGAATAACCGTTGCGGTTTGTTGTGCCGCAGTGGGGGCGCGGGCGAAGAGTTGCCGTGGGGGTATGCCGGGCTTGCTTGATGGCTGCGGGGGTATGCTGTCTGCGGGGGCGTGACGCTTGCAAAACGGTGGTTAACGGTGGTTAACAGAGGTAACGGTGTATGGGGGGGCGTCACGGTATACCCCGAGGGTTTGCATTGTCGCAGTTTGGTTGGGCTCGGGCGAAAAGTAGCCGTTGGGTAATACGTGCATACCTCAGCGGCTTATTGGCGAATCCGCCGCCTCCCCGAAGGGCAAGGCGGCGTAAGACCGGAGCCGACGTTTCGGCCTAAGCTTTTTTTTCATCCGAAAAAAAAGCGGAAAGTTTGCGTTGGAGGGTGCGGCGGCTGATGCCGAGCATGGTGGCGGCTTGAGTTCTGTTGCCGTTGCATTTTTCGAGGGCTTGTTCGATAAGTTTTCTTTCGGCATCGTGGATGTCGAGTTTGGGGGACTCCGGGGAAGAAACGGGGGAATCCGTAACAACTGCCGGGGAAACATTTTCGGCTTCTGCAGTTGAAAATTCCGGAGGCAGGAGAGATTCAGAGAGAATTTTTCCACCGCTTAAAACGACCATGGATTCGATACAGTTGCGTAATTCGCGGATATTGCCGTGCCAGGGGGCATTGCAAAGTTTCTGCATGACAGCCGGTTCAATGCCGGGCGAAGGCATACCGTTTTCGGCAGCAAATTCAGCGGCAAACTTTTGAACGAGGGCAGGGATTTCGTTGCGCCTTTCGCGGAGGGGCGGAAGCTTCAGATTGATAACCGAAAGACGGAAAAAGAGATCCTCTCTGAAGGAGCCGTCGCGGACCATTTGCTTCAAGTCGCGGTTGGTGGCGGAGATCAGGCGGAAATCGCTGTGAACGGTTTGAGTACCTCCGACGCGTTCAAAGGCGCGGGTTTCAAGGACGCGGAGCAGTTTAACCTGAGTGGCGGCATCAATTTCACCGATTTCGTCAAGAAAAACAGTACCCTTGTCAGCAAGTTCAAACTTTCCTGAGCGGGTTTCATTGGCACCGGTGAAAGCACCTTTTTCGTAACCGAAAAGTTCACTTTCAAGAATAGTGGAGGTCAAAGCCGCACAGTGAACGGGGACAAAAGCACCGGTTCTGCCGCTGTTTTCGTGAATAAGCTTTGCGATAACCTCTTTACCTGTACCGCTTTCACCGGAAAGGAGAACCGAGGCACGGCTGGGGGCAACGGTGCGGGCGGTATCGTAGACGGCAGTCATGGGGGTAACAATACCATCGGGCGTAACGATACCGTCAACTTTTTTTGCAACTTTTTCCGGAACGGGCGGCGGAGGAACAACTGCGGCAGATTCCTGAGAAAGAGCCGCTTCGATAACTGTTTCAAGTTGGGCTAATTTAACAGGCTTGGAGACAAAATCATACGCACCGAGTTTGACTGCCTGAACGGCATCGGTAATAGAGCCGTAGGCAGTAAGCAGCACACAGGGGATACCCTTTTCAGAAGCGGCTTTAAGCACGCTCATACCATCGGCACCGGGCATTCGCAAATCAGTTAAGACAAGGTCAAAGGACTGATTTTTGAGCAAATCAAGGGCGGCACTGCCGTCTGCGGCGGTGCTGATGGCATATTTACGCTTGAAGAAACGTTCAAGGGCGGTTCTGGTGTTGAACTCGTCGTCAGCGATGAGAATGGTCTTTTTGCCGTTCATAAAACTTAACGCCCGCCGTAGACGGCTTTTTCAAGTTCAATTTGGAACTGCTGAATATCTTCCTGAGTAGGCTGATTGCCGACAAGATTTTCCAAACCCAGTCTGCCGGTCTGGTCAATATACCAGTCAGCGGTGGAGCCGGAGGCAAACTTCACGGAACCGGAAAGGGCGGTTCCGGGACGCATGAGCTTGCTGATTTCAACAACAGTCTGTCCGTCAGCGGAAGCAGCGGGAGCTTCTTCGGGAGCAGCGGCTGCTTCTTCGGCTGTTTCTTCTTCTTTTTTCTCTTCTTCAGCTTTGGCGGCGGCTTTGGCCTGCCAGTCGATATCCAATCCTGCGGCGAGGATACGGATATCCATATAGGTCATAGACTGCTGAAATTTCTCGTTGACTTCGTTCTGAATGTCAGAGAGGGAAACGCCTTCGGCAATTCTTGAAGCCATAAAAATTTTGATATCGTTTTCAAGAGCTTTATCCATGATTTACTTCCTTCTTTTGCGCTTTTTCTCAGCGTTTTCTCTGTGCCGGATGCTTTCAACTTTTTTGGGACGGGCGCAGAATTCAAGCAGAATCGGAACGGCAAAAAGTCCGAAGGCTTCGCGCAGCTGATTCCGCAGATAAGCAACATAGTTATCCGGAATACCATCCGGCTTGTTGACAAAGAGCTTGATACGCGCCGGACGCATACCGACCATCGCAGCATAATAAAGCTTGAGGGGACGGGTTCCGGTAACCGGGGGCGTGCGTTTTTCCATAGCACCTGCCAGAACGCGGTTGAGAACGCCGGTGGAAATTTCAACTTCGAGCTGTTCCATGACATCGGCGATGGCATCCAGAAGCTGATCAAGATTCTGCTTCTTTTTTGCGCTGATGGAAACGGCGGGGAGATTCCCGAGATGCGGCAGGGCATCGCGCAGTTCATCAATCAGGATATTGCGCTTTTTTCCTTCACAGGCATCGGACTTGTTGGCGTCGATAACACAGGGCTTGTTCGCTTTTTGGATAAGTCCTGAAATACGGCGGTCCTGAGCCGTGACACCGTTGCCGCTGGAATCAACGACAAAGAGAATCAAATCGGCACGTTCAATGGCACTTTTGGCACGCATGACGCTGAAATATTCAACCAGATCATCCACCTTGGCAGTTTTCCGCAAACCCGCTGTATCAACGAGGATGGCAGGACGGAATTCGTCACGGTATTTGATGGAAAATTCAATTTCAACGGCATCGCGGGTGGTTCCGGCGACGTCGCTGGTCATGACACGTTCGCTGCCCAGAAGAGCATTGACCAGACTGGATTTACCCACATTGGGACGTCCGATGACAGCCAGACTTACAGCAGACGGCGGCGGCGTATCCATACCGGGGGGCAGCTGACGGACGGCTTCTTCAAGCAGAGCGGCAATGCCGCCTCTGTGCTTGCAGCAGATGGGATAAACTTTGGGGAATCCCAATACGGAAAACTCTGCGGCATCATCTTTGAGCTGCGGAGAATCACACTTGTTGACGGCAACCAGAACGGGACGGCCCGAACTGCGGAGACGCACCGCGATATCCCTTTCAAGGGGGGTGACACCCGCCTGGGCATCGCCGACCATAATCAGGACATCGGCATCGGCGACGGCGGCTTCGACCTGCAGGGCAATATTGGCATCCCAGAAGTCAACCTTTTTTGTCTCTCCGGACATCATGCCCAAACCGCCGGTATCCACCAGATTGAAACGTCTGCCGTTGCGGAAAACGGGGGCTGAAATTCTGTCACGGGTCACGCCGCTCATTTCGTGAACGATGGCAAGACGGCGATTCAAAATGGCGTTGAACAAACTGGATTTACCAACATTGGGGCGTCCCACAATCGCAATCGTGGGACGGTGCAGCGCAAGCACTTTTGTTTCAATGACCGGAACTCCGGTATTATCCATATTTTCTTCGTTCATGCAATTACCTGCAGCTGTTGATTTCGTCGCGGAGTTTGCGGGCGGCTTCTCCTGCGGCCTGAGCAAAGTTTTCATCTTTTCCGGCGAAAATAATGCCGCGGGAAGAGTTGATCATGAGACCGCCCCAACCTTCAACGGCACCGTTTTTGATAACTTCGGCAACGCTTCCGCCCTGAGCGCCGACGCCGGGGACGAGGAAGGGCAGTTCCGGACATGCCTGACGGAGTTTTGCCAGTTCTTCGGGATAGGTTGCGCCGACAACCAGTGCGGCATTGCCGTTGTAGTTCCACTGATCGCGGACAAGATCTGCAACGTGTTCATAAAGAGCTTTACCGTCAGAAACCAGATTCTGAAGATCTCCGGAGTGGGGATTGGAGGTACGGCAGAGAATGATCACGCCCTTGTCGGCATAATCGAGGAAGGGCTTGACGGCATCCAGTCCCATATAGGGGTTGACGGTGACGGCATCGGCGCCGTAACGGTCAAAGGCTTCGCGGGCGTACTGCGTGGCGGTGGAGCCGATATCGCCGCGTTTCACATCCAGAATCACCGGAATACCGGGGGCGTTTTCGTGGATGTAATCAATGGTCATTTTCAATTCATCATCGCGGTTTTCACCGGCATAATAGGCAGCCTGGGGCTTGTAGCAGCAGACATAATCCTTTGTAGCGTCAATGATTGCCTTGTTGAAGTTGAAGAAAGGCTTGTCGGAGTTTTTGACACACTCCGGAAGTTTGGACATATCCGGATCAAGTCCGACACAGACCATACTGCGGTTTTTAATGGCGGCTTCGGCTATGGCTTCAAAAAATTTCATTTTATATTCCTTCTGATTTGTGAATAATATATTTAATAAATATACACTTGTTGATAACATAGCACTTTTTTCCTTATTTTCAACTTATCCCCCGTAAAATCACCTGTTTTTTGCCTATTCACCCTCGCTGCGACCAACGGAAGCAGCCATACTTCGCTTTTTTTGAAAAAAAGAGGGTGACGAAGGGCGGGTGGGGTGGAGGCTGTCACATGCAGAAAAGAAATTATTTTGTTATGTTAAAGAAGGTATCGGAAAGTGATTCCGGTGCTGATGGAGATGCCGGGTATGAAATTCCGGCAGTGTTGACTTCAGAAGAGCATAAGACTTTTGACCGGATCAGGGGAGAAACGGGCAGCAGGGTTTATCTGCTTTTTTGTGAAGAAGTATTGCCTGAACCGGGAGATATCATTATTGACACGGAAAAGGAATATGAAATAACAGAGGTCAAAATCTGCCGGGATATATCCGGAAAAGTCCGTGCAGTCCGCTGCACAACACTCAACAATTAAAAATTTATGAGGTGAATTTTTATGGAACAAACTTACAGCATTGCGCCAATCAAACGCCATCCTTATCTTGCCGCATTTGACGGCAAGATTCTGGGCCCGCTGGCGGAGGCGCCCCGGATTGAATCAGACATCAAAGTTTATGATTCAATGATTTACGAAAACGGCGGAAACGAAGAGGTCAGCAAAACGATCATCCGGTCTTCTGCCAAGATTACAATCCGCACAAAAAATATTGAAACGGCGCTGGATCTTGCCGGAGCTTTGACCAAGGGCGGAGATGTCGCTGCTCAACGAAAAGTTTTAAGTTTCACGCCGATTACTGAAAATGCGGATGAAAAAGTCCTGACTTTTCCCGCAGCGGTCCTGTTGCCCGATCTGGAATACGTTCCGACGATGGGCGGAGACCATATCGCAACTTTGACTTTTACGGCATATCCTGATGAAAACGGAAAACTCTTTACCTATGTGTAATTTTCCGGATTTTGTGATACTTGAATACGCTTCCGGCGGAGCAGAATTTGCTTTTGTTCTGCCGGAAAATGCCCGCAAATACTGTGTGGCGGCGGCACGCTTTTTCCGCTCAGGCAGAAAGAAAACGGCGAAAGATATCTTTATCTGCGTGCTGAAACATGCCGTTCCGCCGTCACTTGCAAAAAAGTTCAAGTATTTCACAGTTCCGGAACTGGCACACCTTGCCGCATATCTTCTGGATGCCAAATTTACAGAAAACAAAGCTCCTGAAGAAACTTTTTCTGATTCGGCTTTTGAGAAATCCATGCAGAGACTGTTGGAAAAAATCCGGTAACAGCTATCCTTATTTCAGTCTGTTTCTTCAACGGAACAGACTGTTTTTTTATGCGGAAGCCTTGAAAAAAAATGCGTTCCGTGATATGTTAAGAGACGAGAATATTTTCCTCAACAATAAATCATATTGGAGATTTTATCATGGCTGAAAAAATCAAGGTTGGTATCTGGGGACTTGGCAGAGCCGGACACAGTATGCACGGTTCTGAAATCAATTCTTTCTCAGATATGTTTGAAATTGCCGCAGTCTGCGACATTGATCCGGAACGCTGCGAACTGATGAAGAAAAACAAGGCTCCCAACGCCCGCACCTACACTGACGGTGATGCATTTCTGCAGGATAAGGATGTGGAACTGGTTTCCGTCGCAGTCCGTTCCCCCGATCATGTGAAGTACTGCATCCGCGCTCTTGAAGCCGGAAAATACGTCTTTGCCGAAAAACCCATTGCTATCAGTGATGAAGGCTGCGACCGTCTGCTTGAAGCTGCCAAACGTTTCCCCGG
This sequence comes from Victivallaceae bacterium, assembly GCA_045633645.1. GTDB lineage: Bacteria > Verrucomicrobiota > Lentisphaeria > Victivallales > Victivallaceae > UBA1784. Next base: position 13,402 of record JAZQYS010000138.1, read on the forward strand.
CAAACTTTTCTGCCGTCAGAACCGCCGTTTTGAAGCAGCATTCAACCACATTCGCGAAATCATGGCAAGCGGTATTCTGGGCGATATCTACGAAATCAAACTCTGCCGTCACAGCTTCAGCTTCCGCAACGACTGGCAGACCATCATCGAATGCGGCGGCGGTCAGCTCAACAAGTGGGGTCCGCACCTGATTGACCACGGTCTGCGTCTGCTGGAATCCCCCCTCAAGGATCTGTGGAGCGACCTGAAACGCGTTACCGCTCTCGGCGACGCAGAAGACCATCTCAAAGTTATCATGCGCGGCGAAAACGGACGCGTTATTGATATTGAAATTTCCGGCGGTATCGCCCTGGGATCTCCTGTCTATGCCGTCTACGGTACCCGCGGTTCTCTGATCAGTCCCGATGAACAGGATCTGCAGCTCAAATATCTGCATCCTGATTTTGCGGCTCCGACTGACAAGTCCAGCCCCGGAACCCCGCCGCTTTCTGGCGGTTTCGGCGGCGAATACAAACCCCGCTGGGTCCGTAAAACCATCATGGTTGAACCCTCCAACGGTGCCACCGTCGGCGATATCTACAAACACCTCTACAAGGCTATCCGCGAAGGCGTTGAATTCCCGGTCAAACTCGAAGAAGCTATCGAAGTTGTCCGCGTCACCAACGCCGTCAAACGTCAGAATCCGGCCTTCACACCTTGCCCGGACGCTGAATAATCTTTCTTTTTGACAAAAAAATAAAAGGGGGTTCGGGGGAAGAGAAGTGCTTTTTTTACGGAAAAAAGTCTTTCTCTTTCCCCCGACCCCCCGTCTCTTTTTTAAAATCATTGTAAAAGGGCCCGGAGCAAAGGCTTCTACAAGTTTTACGGCATTTGGAGGAATCTCACGCGCCACCTTCTCAAGCTCAGAAGCATCTGCAATATGGACTATAAGCGGATTATCAGAAGG
>JAZQYS010000139.1:0-4138 GCA_045633645.1 Victivallaceae bacterium
ATCCATATTATCTCTCAAAGATGTACAGCGGATGGTGTCCTTTCTGGTAAGTTTCATCCTGGGGTTTTGCAAAGGAATATTCTGGAGAACAACTGATGCCTTCCACTGTCATTTTGATGATATCTACGACTTGACCGATACCGATGACGTGGAATTTCAGAAAATCAAAATCAGCCTTTTGGGCGAATAGCTGCCTGCAATTGTCTTTAAGCCACTTTTTGCTGTCGCTGCACAGCATTTTACGCCCCAGGTTGTTCTCATCCTTTTTCGTGTAGTACTCCCAGACGTGTTCAATTTTGCTTTCAATGATTTTCCGTACTTCATCGCAATCAGGGGATTCCACCCGGACGATGCTGAATCGGCGCAGCAAGGCAAAGGAAAGCTGATTGAGCATTCCGGCATCGGCATCGTTCATTGTGCAGATAATGCGGAATGAATTGGGAACGATATACCAGAATATATCATCTTGAGAACTCAGTTTTTCGTATTTTTCTTCGGGACAAATGCCGACAAAACGGTATTCAATATTCGGGGGTGTATCGGAATCGTCAGAAATATTTTTACGGTCAGCCAATTTGATCTCGTCATTTTCCTGTATAACGGCGACCCGGTAGGGCAAAACTGTTTCGTGTCCGGAAAGAACAGAAAAGAGACCACCCATACAGCTGTCGATATCCGCCCGGTTGAGTTCGTCAATGATCAGCCATTGGTTGTTTCTGACAGCTTTCAGGAAATATCCCTCCTGAAATTCAAGGTTTTGATCTCCGGTATGGATCGACGGCATATATCTGCCAATCAATTCATTGGTTGTCCAGTCCGGCGTTGCCGTACAGATAATGCTGCTGCAGCCGGCTTCCTGGGCAAGTTTTTGTGCCAACGTTGTTTTGCCTGTTCCCGGTGAACCGGTCAGAATGATATGATTGCCGCTGTTCAGGGCAACCGTGGCTGAATTTATGACTGACGATGACAGACGCAGGTTTTTTTCCTCCAGATTTTTCCGGACTGAAAACGGTTTCAGATCGACCGGCCGCGGAGGGGTCAGCTGCTGGATTGACGGCAGATTTGAAATCCATTTATTTTCCGCATCCGGATTTTCAAAATCAGTGATGATGGATTCAAAAATGCAAAATGTGAGGAAACCGCCGACAAGACCGTCTGAATACTCTTCTTCCAGCAGTTTCTGCAATAGAGCATTTTCCGGCAGTGAGGAAAATGAGGCTGTCAGCATATCATATTTTACCCAGAATTTTTTAAGCAGTTTTTCAATTTCTCTGTTGACACAGTTGACCGTTTCTCTGTTGCCACAGTTGACCGTAAACAGTTTTGTATTTTGAGGGAAAAAATAGGTTGAAATATTTTTCAGATCTGTACTTGTCTGGGTTGAACAGTATTTGTTCGGATATCTGTTTTTGACAAAAACAGTGTTGCTGTTGTTGAACAGGGGCAAGGAGATCTGTTCGGCGGCAGAATCCCGGGTTATCTGCAAAAGGTAGCCGTCTGTCAAAGAGTAAGAATTGCTGCCTGAAATGCAGAGAGCTGTTTGCTGTTCCCTGTCGATTTTCAGGGTAAGTTCTCCTGAAAAAGTTTTGTCTTTGAGTTTCACCGGCAGGCTGTTTTCTCTTCTGAATACGATATTTATTTTAGTATTCACGATGTCTGCATTTTCCGGAAAAAGATTTTGGAATTGTTCTATAAACAGTTTTTGGCGTTTTTCCGGAGAAGTCATCAATTTTTTTTCTGCGGGAGGGGTGTAAAACGGATTGAATGTCACAAACATATTTTTTTGTAGGTGACTGTTCGTCCCTGTGTGGGCTGAATAGATTATCAGCGGTGCAGACAGATCAGGAACTGTCTGTTTTTTCTTATCGGAACCAGCTTGTGTCTGCGTATGAAGACTACGCAGCATATAGGTTGCTGACGCTTTGTCCTTGGGGGGAAGCTGCAATTCCTCCATCACGTTCCCTACTATCAGTTCCGGCATTGGGGCTGCTGCCGGTAATTTGTCCAGCATCAACTTCAGGACTTTTCCCAAAAATTCTGTTTTTTTGTTTTTGTTTGATTTTGCTATGAAATCTTCAAAAAAGTTCCTGTTGTTTTGAACCTGTTCTGCTATGAATTCTGTGTGCTGTGTTATGAAAGTTTTTGATAAAATAGGCCAAGTTTCACTGACCGGACGGGTAGTCATTTCTGAACTTAAGATTTCCCATGTGAGTTTTTCATGAACTGGCGATGCCGTTTCAGCAGAAACGGCGGGAACTTGCGTATTTTCCTGCATAATCTCTCCTTGATGTCAAAAAAATTATTTCGCATATAATTTAGTCTTTATAGTTATATAATGCAAATTTTTTTTCGGTATAAATTGCGATTCCTGCCCGGGAATCGGCGCAAACTTTTTCCTCTCTGGGAATATTTTACCTCATTCCGGATTTGAAAGTCTTGAATTTTGATCGGGAAAGTGCTATTTTATGAAAGCAACTGAATGGTTGGTTTTTGTAAGGAGAAAATATATGTTAAAGTGTCCTGCTGATGAAAAAGAATTGAATTGGCTGTTGAGCGAACCTGCTCCGGCATTGATAGAGATGATGAAACGCCTTGAGGGAGATATTGCCATTCTGGGCGTTGCAGGAAAAATGGGCGTTACGATGGCAATGCAGGCAAAACGTGCCGTTGATGCCGCAGGCGTGAAAAAGAAAATCGTCGGCGTTGCCCGCTTCTCGAATCCTGATGAAAAGGTGAAACTTGAAGAGGCAGGCGTTGAAACAATCAAATGCGATCTGCTTGACCGGGAACAGGTCAATGCTCTGCCGGACTTTTCCAATATCGTTTTCATGGCGGGAAAAAAGTTCGGAACGCAGGGCAATGAGGCGCAGACCTGGGCGATGAATGCTCTGGCTCCGGCATTTACTGCTGAAAAATTCCGCAACAGCCGTATGGTGATTTTTTCTACCGGCTGTGTGTATCCCCTGCGCAGTTCTGCTCAGGGCGGATGTGTTGAAAGCGATATGCCGTCCCCCATCGGTGAGTATTCGCAGTCCTGCCTTGCACGGGAACGCATTTTTGAGTATTATCAGCAGATGTACGGAACGAAAATGTTGTTTTTCCGTTTGAATTACGCCATTGATTTGCGTTACGGTGTTCTGCATGACATCTGCCGTCCGATTTGGGAAGGAGAAAAGGTGAGCAATTCTGTCGGATACTTCAACTGTATCTGGCAGGGTGATGCCAATACCAATGCGTTGTTGTCGCTTGAACTTGCTGATAATCCCCGCCGGATTCTGAATGTGACGGGACCTGAAACGGCACTGACTGAAGAAACCGCATTGAAGATGGGAAAATTACTGGGCAAAGAAGTCAAATTCACCTGTGCTGAAGCCGGAGACCTCAATTATCTTAATGACGCCTCCGAAATGATAAAACTGTTTGGAAATCCCCGTATTTCTCTTGAAGAATTGATCCGCCTGCAGGCAGAATGGATTTCTCAAGGGGGCATTTCCATCGGCAAACCCACGCATTTTGAAGTTAATAATGGAAAGTTTTGAAAAATGAAAAGAGTTTCAGATATTGATCCTGCCGTTCTTGAAAGAGTAAGAAAAGGCACTGTGATTCCTGCGCAGGTTCTGGCACTGGATGAAAACCGCAAATTTTCTCCCCGTCATCAGCGGGCGCTCTGCCGTTATTTTATTGATGCCGGTGTCGGCGGTATCGCTGTCGGAGTCCACTCCACGCAGTTTGCCATCCGCAATCCTGAAATCGGACTTTTTGAAGTTGTTTTGCGCGAAACCGGCAAGTTCATTGATGAGTACTGTTCTGAAAAAGGCAAAAAAATCATCAAGGTCGGCGGTGTTTGCGGAAAAACGGAACAGGCCTTGCGCGAAGCAGAGTTTGAAGGCTCCTGCAATTACGATGCCGTTCTGCTTTCGCTTGCCGCATTCAAAGATGCGTCCATTGATGAAATGCTCAATTACTGCCGCAAAGTGGCGGAAGTCATGCCTTTGATCGGATTCTATCTTCAGCCGAGTGTCGGCGGCAGACGTCTGCCCTATGAATTCTGGCGCGAATTTTTTACAATTGATAATCTTCTGGCTGTCAAAATGGCGCCCTTCAACCGCTACTGCACGCTGGATGTCATGCGCGCAGC
>JAZQYS010000140.1:0-2633 GCA_045633645.1 Victivallaceae bacterium
AATGCAGTACGCGATAAAGTTTTCTGCGGAACAGAAGGCAAGAAGTTCATCTGACAGAAAAATGCTGTTTTCCCCGTCTTCGTCCATGCCATCGAACTCCATAGCTTTGAGCCGGCGCAGACAGTCTTTTCTGGCACAGGCAGCTGTTATCTGGTCATCAAGTACAATGCTGCGGGATACACTGGTACGGGTCAGCCGTCCTTTGCGGCGGAGTGTTTCCAGGTGATAAGCGGCACTGGAACAACGGATGTGAAAGTGGGCCGCTATTTCAGACAATGTCGGCGGCATCAGCTTTTCAGCATGAAACGCACGGATGAAATTCAGAATTTCCTGTTGACGGGGAGTCAGTTCTTTTTTCATGATTATTTAAACAAAAAATCAGCTGCGATGATTCGGGGCGATTTATCCGGATAGATGACACGGATACGGTACAATACTTCGTAACACTGATCCGGCAGACGGGGATCGCCTGTCTGCTTGATGAAACGGTATTTCCACAAGTAATCCACAAAGAGCGTGCAGTCAAGCGTATCTGTATGCACGCAGGATTCCAGTTTTCCCAGATAAGCAATCCTTTTTTGGAGATTTTCAAAGATTTTTTTTGCATTCTGAGAGGTCCCTTTTGAAGGGAGTTCCTTTCTGATATGACTGAAATCCCCGGTTTTCAAAGAGGTGTTGAGCGCATTGATATATTTTTGAGCCAGTTGAAACGAGGCATCCTTACGCTCTTGCGTAAAGGATTTTTCAACGGGATATTTGTCATTTGCAGTTGTTTTTGCCTGTCGGGTTCCGCAGCAGCCGCAGAGCAGAACAAGCAGCAGAAGAAAGACTGTTTTCATTTTTGACACTCCGGACAGAAACATGAACTTCTGCCTCCTGTTTTGATACATTCAATCAAATTTCCGCAAACCGGACAGGGATTTCCCTTTTGTCCGTACACTTTCAACTCCTGTGCAAACTTTCCCTCGGAGCCATCCACATTGAGAAAATCCGAGATGGAACTGCCGCCGGAAGCAATTGCTTTTTTCAATATACTCCTTGCATTTGAAATAATCAAGTTCCATTCTTCAGCAGAAAGTGTTTTTGCCGGACGCACCGGATGTATCCCGGAAGCAAAGAGGGTTTCCGTGGCATAAATATTGCCGATTCCGGTTACAACGGCATTATCCATGATGAACGTTTTGACAGGTGTGTTTCTTCCTGAAGCTTTTTGCTGAAGATAACTGCTGTTGAACTCTTCCGAAAAGGGTTCAGGTCCCAAAGCAGCAAGTTTTTCAGGCATTCTTCCCGGGGCGGAAAGTTCATGGACTTCAAGCAGGCTGAAGCGGCGGGTACATTCAAAACGGAATATTTTTCCATCCGAAAGATGAATAAAAACATGCTCATGTTTTCTGCGGGGAACGTTTGACGGTTCAACACGGACAACGCCGGACATGCCGAAGTGCATCAAAAGTCCCCGTCCGTCTGAAAGATCCGCAATCAGATACCGTCCGCGGCGGCGGATATCAAGGATGGATTTTCCCTCCAATCGGGCTGTTTTCAACGGTTCAAGGCTGCTGCGCATGGCGGGGGAGAAAACTTCAACGGCGGTGATGGTTCTGCCGGAAAGTACCCTTTTTAAGGCAAGACCGATATTTTCCGCTTCGGGCAGTTCAGGCATTTTCCGTCTCCGGCGCAAGATGGATATTCATATCGCAGTGGGCGACGGTCGTCAGACGGTGGGCGATCATGAGTATCGTGATTTTGCCGTGAAGCATTTTCAAGGCATCAATAAAGGCTTTTTCGGTATCGTTATCCAGAGCGCTTGTGGCTTCATCAAGAATCAGCACTTCGGGATTGCGGTAAAGCGCGCGGGCAATGCCGATACGCTGACGTTGACCGCCTGAGAGCTGAATACCGTTATCGCCGACAAAACTTTCAAGTTTCTCCGGCAGGCTGTTGACAAAACTTTCAAGCTGAGCCATTTTAAGGCATGAAATGACTTTTTCATCATCAATTTCTTCAGGGGGGATTCCGAAAGCGACGTTTTCACGGATGGAGGTATCCCGCAGATAGATGAACTGCGGAACATATCCGATCTTTTCCCGCCATGAGGCAAGATTTTCCTCAATATTTCTGCCGTCAACCTTGATTGTTCCTGCTTCGGGTTTGAGCAGACCGAGAATCAGGTCAATCAGCGTGGATTTGCCGCAGCCTGTGCTTCCGGTGAACGCCACACTTGCCAGGCGGGGAATGGTCAGAGAGAAATTCCTTATGACAGTCTTGTCGGGCGTATAACCGAAAGAAACATTTTCAATTGAAATTTCTTTGTCAAATTCAAGCGGTGGAGCATTGCCAAGTTTTTCATGTTCAATGTCAAAATCATCCAGAACACTGAATGTTGCCGCAGAATTCTGTTTGATGACGGAGATGTTGTAGTTGAGTCTGCTGCATGCAGGCAACATGCGCGACATGGCGGCAATCAGCAGACTGAAAGTCAGCAGAATCGTCCCCTGAGGGACTTTGAAGCACAACATCAGAATAAAAAACAGCATAACTTGAGAAATTGCTGCACTTTCAAGCCAGAGTCGTGGAATCTGTCCTGCCGCATAGAGATAAGTCCAATACCTTGCAACCATCTTTCTGGATTCTCT
>JAZQYS010000141.1:0-2053 GCA_045633645.1 Victivallaceae bacterium
GCAGAAAGCATCAACAAAACGGTCCGTGCCCTGAAAGACTCTGCTCCCCCGGTCAGAGCCGAAAGTGATTCTGAAATAACCGTGATGCTCAAAAATTCCCTTAAACCCAGCCGTATTCCGGAAAATGAGAATTACAAATTCACCGCCGAAATCCTTACCGCAACCGAAGTCGGCGGCAATTTATGTGATATTTTCCAGATAGACAAAGAACATGTCGGCATATTTTTTGCGGATGTCATGGAAAAAGGCGTCTCCCAGGGGCTTTATATGATGAAAGCCAAAAATCTGCTCAGGAAAGCTCTTTTGAAAAACACTCCTGAAAAAGCCTTGCATCTTGTCAATGAAGAACTTTGCAAAAATGGCGGACCCCATATCCCCCTGAAAGCCTTTCTCGGGATATTGAATCTGCGTACTGCCGTGCTGCTGACATTCAATGCCGGACATGTTGATCCGCTCATCAAATCCCCCAATGGCAAAACAAGTTTCGTCACCGGTCCCTTCAACCCGTTGCTGGGCGATGCTTCATCTTCTGTTTTCGTACCGTTTTCCCTGCAGCTCAACGCGGGGGACCGTCTTTACTTTTACTCCAGCGACACCATTGAACTGGCGAACGCAAAGGGGGAAAAATTCGGCAGAGAACGGTTTTTGAATATCATTTCTTCATCCGGCAGCAATGCTCAGGAGATCGTCAACGCCATCCTTTCCGACGTGAAAGAGTTCAGCGGCAAAAGCTCTCCCGAAGCGGACATCGCCATTGCCGTCCTGGAATACACCCCCGTCACCGCCGGAAACTGACATTTGTCTTACGCTGAAAAAAAGGGGTGCTGCAAAACATCAGTTATCGATAATGTCTGGTCCACAGACCGGAATAACCGTTCCCCCGTGTTCAACGCCACGGGGGCATATTACACCCTCGAGCCGGTTGGCAGTCTGCGGGCGAAATCGCTGTTTTGACACAGCCAACTTGTATTGACCAGTGGCAGAAGTGCCCGCTAACTGAAAAGCTGAAAAACAGTGGTCGAAGCCGTGAGCCAGCGAAGGTGCTTCGCACCGAGCGCGGTCGAACGTCGACACCGAAGTAACTCGCAGCTGCGACGAGCTGCGAGAATCGCAAAGAGAGGTTTGGCAGGGGCACCATCAGCTAACCACGCCGGGCAGACGCCACGGATGTAAGGTAATCACCAGCCAATGCCTATAAGACTTATAAGACTTATAAGACCTATAACCAGCCCCCCATGGCAAAGCGAGCGCCAAGTTATCGCCCCTATCGTAAGTTTGCGGTGGGATCTCTCACACCCCAAAGTATGACCAAACAAAAAGGTTGTAATCACACACTCAGCCCCTCAGTACTGGTAAACGCTCTGATTTTGCATGAGTGTCTGGTGCGGCGCTTTTTTGCGGACTTAAACGGACAAAAACAGTTCTTTACGGACTCAGGCGGGGCGCCATGTGTGCAAAAAAAGAGGGTGCAGCAAAACATCGGGTTTTGCAACACCCCCAATTATTTTGTTCAGATCACTTGTTCAGCTTCTCTGACTTACCGCTGCCTTTGGTGCTCTGCCAGACGGCAGGTTTGTTTTTGCGCTGTTTCATGAGCCAGTCAAATCCGTAGGGTGAAAGGATGTGATGCCCACCCTCAAAGATGGTGACACGGACATTCTTTGAAACTTTGCGGAAATGGATCTTGCGTCTGCCGTAGCCGGGGTCTTTGAATTCAGGCAGTCCGGCAGGAGCCTGCTCCTTTTCAACCATGAACGCAATGGTTTCCTGAGGGACCTGATCCGCTTTTTCTGCAACGCAGTTATAGGCGTTGAAGGTTTCGCTGATGGGGACACTTCCTTTGTGTCCGTCGTGGATCCCGGTCGCAATATCCACAGCCACCTCTTTTGCCCGGTGGAGCCAGGTCACAGGGGAACGCTGCGCCGCAGCTTTTGCCGCAGCTTCATTGCTGCGGGGATCTCCGTTAAGGTTCCGGATGATATGAGAACCATACCCTTTCCCCTTGTGGAACGCACACCACTTTTTCAAATCGCTGATGGGACACCAGGCAGAG
>JAZQYS010000142.1:0-2802 GCA_045633645.1 Victivallaceae bacterium
TTCCTCTGCTGAGCAAGAATGATTTCAAAGACCGGGATTCTCAATATGTATACGTTGTCCAGATATCCTGTGACTGGCTGGATCAATTCCTGCCGGATGTCCCCCCGTACAATCCTGATGATGAAGAATAAAAATTTTTATTTTTCAACGTAAGAAGCAAGAATACGCCAATTTTCCGCAAAAGCTTCATTCATGATTCTGCGGGCCTCAAGACGGTTTGCTTTTGAAAAACTTTTGCGGAGAACTTTTCTTGCCTTCTCGCGCGCTGAACGATGATTCAAATTTATCTTGTTTTCAATCTTGGCGCGCTTTTCATCTGAAACAGTTTTCCTGCCCGCCGTCCATCTTTTGTAAACATCGGCACTGTACTTCTGATTCAGCAGAACAGCAGGTACTTCATTGATCGTCAACGGTACGGGAATAAAGAAAGTATAATCCGGATTTCCCGGCGCAGCATACATGGTACTCAAATCCGCAGGAAACTCCCGGTCAATGGAAAATGTCGCAGCTGAAACCGTTCTGTTTCCGCAAGGAACGGCACTTCCCGGCAAGTCCGGAAGCGAACCAACTCTTGAAGCTTTTGCAATAATCTGTGCCGTTACAGGACGGTTATATTGTGTTCCGGAATCAAACAATGCTTTTTTCACAGCAAATTCACGCTGACGGCTGTTCATGACGCTTTTCACACCTTTTTGAGAAAAGCGAATCATATCCGGCAGACACCATGCGTTGGCGCGGATGACCGCACCGCTGACATATTTCTGCGCACCAAAACGTTTGGCATCATGTTCGGCAACATACACGCAATCTTTATCAGCCAACAGCCAGATAGAACCGGACTTGCCGTGCATATAAGCATTGTTTTCAACCATTTTTTTGAGCAAGGCAACCGCTTCATCGGCGTTTTTGCAGTTTTCAAGGATGAGGCGTGCGAGCGTGGTTGTATCCATACCGCAGTTGCTCCAGGCGTCACTGTTGTCGCCGCTGTTCACTGTAACGGCAAGTCCGACGGCATTCATACCCATCGTAATATCCAGCCAGCCGATATCGTGAAATCCCAGATAACCGTATCTGCCTTTTGATTCAGAACGGTGAACAATAACAGCTCTTCTTATATTGGTATCCCTGTTTTTATGCAGAAAAAGCTGATTATCTGCGGCAAGATCAGGAAGAACTGACCAGCTGGTACACTCATGTCCGTTATCTTTTTTCATTGCGTCATGGTCAAGAGGCCAGTATGTTCTTTTGAGATAAGTTCCCTGCGGCCAGTTGAGAGCCTTGTCAGCAAGACTGCAGTCATCCTCAAAATAGGGCGCAAATTTTTTAACCGCAGCCCTGTACTGCGCAAAAAGTTTTTCAGATTCTTCAGCCGTTTTATCCCGCAGCGTTTTTTTGAAAACAGGCATAGGACGTGCGATTTGCTGCCAATGTCTTGCAGCGTACTTTTCTAAAGAAAATTCAGGTGCGCCCGGTGCCGGAGTCACCCGGTCCGCCTGACATCCGCAGAAGCAAACAACAGTCAACACACTCATTAAAACCAACAATATTCCGGACATATTCAACTCTCCTGAAATTAAAATATTACTCAGAGCGGAGTACAGTAATCGGATTCTGCTGCGCCGCCTGATAAGCAGGGTAAGTTCCGAAAATGATTCCAACGACACATGAAATCACCAAAGCAAGAACAATACTCCACCATGAATAAATCGTTTCCATACCGCTGTAATTGGTAATGATTTTACCGATACCGACACCGACAAGAATACCGGTGATACCACCGCTTGTCGTCAAAAAAACTGTTTCTATCAGAAATTGCAGCAAAATATCCGCTTTCTGTGCGCCCAGTGCGCGACGGGTACCGATCTCTTTGCGGCGTTCATAGACACTCGCAAGCATGATATTCATAATACCGATACCGCCGACAACCAGAGAAATACCGGCAATAGACCCCATAACGATTGTAAAAATATTCTGAGTACGTTCCCGCTGACGGAGAAGTTCCAGCGGGACAACCATGCCCCAGTCTTTGGTTTCTTCGTGTCTTTTTTCCAGATATCCGGCGATACGCTTTGAGGTATTGTCAATGAAAAACGTGTCATTGACTTTCACAAGAAAGAGGTCATACTCCACGCGGGTAATCTTGAACTGACGTCCCTCACGCAAAAAGTTATAGTCCTTAAAAAGTGTTTTTGCGGTGGTCATCGGTATTAAAATCATGTCGTTCTGTCCGCCGACTTCCGGCAGCTGAGTTGCATAGGGATTATCCAGAATACCGATAATGCGGAACACATGATCTCCGACACGCAAATTGCTGCCGATGATATTGGTATCTCCCAGCGTAAAAAGTTTATGTTTGACATTCATGCCGATTACGCACACTCTGGAATTGGCATCAAAATCAATTCTGTTGAACCAGCGTCCGTCAACGATTTCGGCAGCTGTTTCATCAAGAAATGCCCGGTCGCAGCCGACAAGTTTCAAGTCCATACGCTGAAGTCCCTTCAAAATCTTGTTGCGGGTATCAAAAATCGCGGTAATGCGTTCAACGTTATCCATACGTGAAATATGACTGAGATCCTGTTCCGTTAATCCGAAACGCTCCATGACACTGGCGTTTTCGCTTGAACTTTCACTTTTTCCATCGATGGGAGGACGGCGGGAAAAGACGATGATTTTATCAATTCCCATCGCTTCAATCTGCGCCAGAGCAGAATGTTTTGCGCCCTCTGAAATAGCGAGCATGGCAATCACACTGCCGACGCCGAAAATCACGCCCAGAGAAGTCAAGAGAGAACGCATCTT
>JAZQYS010000143.1:0-3335 GCA_045633645.1 Victivallaceae bacterium
GCAAAGAAGTTGATGTACATCTGTTCTATCTCAACCCGAGTCATGAATACTGGGGAGAGATTATCAGCCAAAAGAGCGAATTGAAAAATGATTTGCCCCCTCTGAACAATCCTTTCTTTGCCAATCTGGGCACCTGGGGCCGGGAATTTTTCCAAAATACGCTGGAGTTGATGGACGGTACAGAAAGAGATTGTTTTGTTTCTCCCCTCAGCAAAGACAAGTCCGTGCTGCATCTGGTTCAGGAGGATATTTTCAATAATGAGATCAGACAACAAGTTGAAAAGGAACTTTCTTCCGACCGATCTATCTCCATTCACAACTGTCACAGCAAGCGGCGTGAAGTTGAAATTTTGCAGGACCAGCTGCTTCTGGCAATCAAAGAGCTGAAAATCCGTCCTGAAGATATCATCGTCATGGCACCGGATATCAATGCCTATGCGCCGATTATTGAAGCTGTTTTTTCATCAGGCAAACTTAAAGACAGTTACAATATCAGCGACCGTTCACTGGTTTCACTCAGCAATACGGCAGAAACTTTGGAACGGATCATCAAATTGCATTCAGCCCGCTGTACCGCAGAAGAAATCATAAGCATCATAGATTCTCTGCCGGTCAGAGAAAACTTTTCTCTTGATGAAACAGGATTGAAAAACATCAAAGAATTCATCGGCAAAGCAAAAATCTGCTGGGGCGAAAATGCCGAAACCCGTATTGAATTCAGTCAGACGGCATTCAATGAGTTTTCATGGGAAGAGGGTCTCGACCGTCTGCTGCTGGGATATGCTTCTGACGCAGAAGACTCTCATGAAACACCCTGGCTCCCCGCCGCAAACATTTACGGAGATAAAGCAGAACAGCTGGGTGTCGTCTGTTTTATTGTCAAAAATCTTTTCAAATGGCGGCGTTTCTGCAAAAATGAACACTCTGCCGCGGAATGGAGCAGTCTGTTGAACGAAATCATTGATACGATGTACAGCAAGGCCTATTCGTTCCGCAAAGAAAGTGATTTTCTGAAACGCAACATTTCTGCGTGGCTCAAAAAAGCGGAGTCCGCACAGTTCACAGCAAAGTTTTCCGTCAAGGTGCTGCTTGAAGAGATGGCTTCTTTTCTGGGCGGACTCAGCGACAGCCGGGGATACCTCTCCCGCGGTATCACGTTCTGTTCCCTGGTTCCCATGCGGAGCATTCCGGCAAAAGTCATCGCCGTTCTCGGACTTGCCGCAAAAGATTTTCCCCGCACAGAGCCGAATAACGGCTTGAATATTTCTACTGCAAGAAAAAAAGGAGAGCGTTCCCGTCTGCTTGAAGACCGCTATCTCTTTCTGGAAACTCTGCTGGCTGCGCGCGAAAGACTGCTGCTGTTCTATCCCGGACAGGGAGCAGATGATAATGCCAACGCCTCGCCCTCTGCTCCGTTGGCTGACCTGACAGCTTATCTGGAAAAATATTTTTCCTTCAAAGTAACCAAACAGCTGCGCAACGCCCACGATGCGGAATACTTTTCTTCGGAAAATCCGAATTTCTATTCATTCTCGGAACATTTCTGCGGAATTGCCCAAAACATCCAATCTCCGCCGGAGGAAGAAATTATCGTTCCTCCCCACGCAACAGAAATAACTGAAGCAGATATATACGCAGACGGAGATGTCATTGAATACAGTATCAGTGATCTTGCCTGGACTCTTTCAAATCCGCTTAATACCTACTTGAAACACGCCGTCGGAATCAGCAATACCAAACTGCAATCGCATTTTGCTGCGGATATCGAACCATTGAGCGTTAATCTGCCGCAAGATATATTATCGCAGATTTTTGCAACTGCCAGTCCTGAACTGTTGCAGAATCTATCCCAACGGAGGGAACTTCCTCCCGGTAACGGCGGAGAGAGTCTTTTTGCACAGAAATATGCAACCATCATAAATTCAGTCACAGAGGAACAGCGCCGGCAATTCAGTCAGGCAGATAAAGTTGTCGTTTATATTGAATTCGGAAAACGTTTCCGGCTTACCGGTTCAATCAATCAGGTTCCCGGTGATTTGAACATTGCTTCCATTCACAAATATCCCGGAAGCCAATCAAGAGTGGAATTTTACATATCCTCTTTGTGCAACAGTTATCAGACTGAACGCACATCAAAGGCAGACGATATCGCTTATATTGACAAAGATATCCTTGTGCTGCCGCCGTTGACAAAGCAGGAATCTTTTGACCGTCTGCTGGTGCTTTTAAATATTGCAGAAACTGCCAAAAAACGTCCTCTGCCATTGTTTCCCACTGCAAGTTTGACTTTTGCCCAGGAAGATTCAATATCAAAAGCAAAAAAAAGTTTTCCAAAGGATTTTGCCATGCCCTGTATGTCATATTTCTTCTCGCCTGATAATTTTGATAAAGAGGACTTTCAGGACGAATTTTCAAAACTTGCCCAAATCGTCTACGCTCCCTGGTGCAAACAACTGTAAAGGCGGAAAAAATGAATGAACTCAACTCCCTTGAATGTGAACTTAACGGAACTCATCTGGTTGAAGCCGCTGCCGGAACCGGAAAAACCTATAATATTCAAAACCTGGTCGTCCGTCTTCTGCTTGAAAAACCTTTGACCATTGAAAACATCGCTGTTACGACTTTCACAGAAGCTGCAGCAGATGAACTGCGGAGCCGTCTGCGTAAAGTCATCAACGAAACCTGTGAAATGGCAGGCAGAGACAAAAAGGAAATTGAAAGCAAAGTGCTGAGCAAAAAACTGAGCAAAGCGGAAAAAAGAGCGTTGAGTCTTGTCAACGCCGCAATCAAAGTTCAAAAGGCTCTGGCTGAAGAACAAGGCATTGAACGCTCAGAAGATGATATCAAAAAAGAAATCGTCACAAAGCTGACCGTTGCCAATCTTGATTTTGACAAAGCCGCTGTCGGAACGATCCACAGTTTCTGTCAGCGTCTGCTCAAAGACTTTGCCTTTGAAAGCGGTGAACCCTATGCGCTGGAATTGATAACGAACTCTTCGGCAATCAGAGATAACTTTGTCCTGGATGCTTACCGCTATTTCTGCTACAATGGAAAACACGCGTCTCTTTATTCAGTAATATTGAGTTATGAAAAATTACAGGAACTTGCCAGGCACAAAGACGACCGCCCGAACCTGCTGATTTATCCGGAGGCGGCAGGTACAGAATCTCTGGAAGAAGTAAGTACAAAATTGGAAGAGGCATGGCAGAATTTGCTCACTAATGGAATAAACGGCTACCTTGATACCCTGTTGGGAATGAGCGCATGCTTTCGTTCAAACTTTGACCTTGCAACGCGCATTGACAAGGCTCGTCAGGCACGTAACTCTCCCCTTC
>JAZQYS010000144.1:0-8976 GCA_045633645.1 Victivallaceae bacterium
GGTCAGAAACAGCGTCTTGCAATTGCCCGTGCGCTGCTGACCAATCCCCGAATATTGATTTTTGACGAAGCAACAAGCGCTTTGGACCCCGAAAGCGAAAACGTTATTCAGGAAAACCTGCCCCGCATCGCTCACGGACGCACCGTGCTGATTATCAGTCACCGTCTTTCTATTGTTTCCGGCGCAGATGTGACAATCGTGCTGGATAAAGGCGAACTTTCGGACTTTGCTCCGCACAAGGAACTGTTGACACGTCCCGGTGTATATAAAGATTTCTGGTATCAGCAAATGGAAAGGAATATCAACCGATGAGCAAAAAATTAAACAGTAAAGCGGTTGACTTCCAGCCCGATGCAGTAGAAATCGCCATGCGTCCGCTTCCGCTTGCGGCACGGATGGGTGTTCTTTTCGGCGTTGTTGTATTTTTTGCGGCGTTGGCGGCAAGTTATTTCTGCAAAGTCGATGTCATTGTTGAAGGCTCCGGAAAACTGGTTTCAGTCAACCAGAATATTGTTATGAAACCTCTGGACCGCTCCGTCATCAAGTCCATTGATGTAAAAGTAGGACAAGTTGTACGTCCCGGGCAGGTTCTGATCTGTTTTGACCCGACAATCAACAAAGCTGAAGAAGAACGTCTCCGCAGTGAACTTGCCAGTATTGAAGCTCAATACGACAGATGGAGCGCAGAATTTTCTTCAAAAAAATACGTTCTGCCGGCAAATCCGACCCGCAATCAGATTTTGCAGCTTGCCATTTACAAACAGCGTCAGAGTTATTATGACGAAAAAATCCGTTACTACAACGAATTTATCAAGCGTGTTGAAGTCAACATAACCAGCACGAAAGACACACTCCGCAAACAGAAAGAGCGTTTCAATGCCATGGCTGAACTTGCGAATATGTACGAAAGCCTTCATGAACGCAATGCAACCACCAAAAGAGAACTGCTTGAAACCCGTATGCAGCGTATGCAGCTTGAAGCTGATATCGCCGCTTTGGAAAAGTCCGTGCTTGAAGCAGAACATGAAAAAGAATCCACAGCTGCGCAGCGTCAGACTTTTATCATGGAGTGGAAAAAAGACGTTTCAGAACAGCTTGTTGCCGCCGAACAGGCTTTGATTACTTTGCGTAAATCTTTGCAGAAAGTTCTGCGTCTTAATGAATATATCGAATTGCGCGCACCTTGCGAAGGTATTGTGCATGAAATCGCCTCTTTCCCCGTCGGTTCCGCAGTGCGTGAAGCCGAAGCGTTGATTACGCTGGTTCCCATTGACTGCGATATTGAACTTGAAGCAGAAATTCCCTCAAAAGATATCGGTAAAATTGCCGTCGGCGACAGTGTCCGGGTAAAGCTCAATGCATTTCCGTTTCAGAAGCACGGTACGCTTTCAGGACAGATCCGCACCATTTCAGAGGATACGTTTCAAAAAGATAATGTCAAGCAGGAAAATGAAAAGATTGCTTCCGGTTCCTACTACCGGGCAAGAATTCCGCTTACCGGAAA
This sequence comes from Victivallaceae bacterium, assembly GCA_045633645.1. Classification (GTDB taxonomy): domain Bacteria; phylum Verrucomicrobiota; class Lentisphaeria; order Victivallales; family Victivallaceae; genus UBA1784. The sequence goes on from JAZQYS010000144.1 coordinate 1,505, forward strand.
ACTCCGCAACACCCACTCTAAATTCCGTTTGATTCCCGGCATGGAAGCTCAGGCTGAAATCAAAGTCGGTGTACGCCGTGTAATTGAATATATCATTCATCCCCTGGTGAAATCTCTTGATGAAGCCATACGGGAGCCGTAAAAATCAAGTAAAAAAATGTTTCTCTGTATATAAAATATATCAACATAAAATTGCGAGGTATCTCATGAAAAAGTCTTCACTCTATCTTATTCTCGGCTTGACCGGAATCATTATTTCGGGCGGCTGTAAATCCATTAACGAATATCAGGAAGAGCGTCTTCAGAAAGCCGTTGCTCATTTTGAACGGTCTCAGCACTCCAATCTTGATGCCGACAAAGTTTTATCACTGAATGAATGTGTCCGCCTTGCAATCAAAAACAATCTTGATCTCAAAGTCATGGGACTTGAAGAAAAGGTTGCCAAGGAGTTCAAAACCAGCGAAATGCTCGGAATGCTTCCTGAACTGAATATCTCAAACAATTACAGCGACAGAGATAATGTTCCCGCCTCTAAAAGCCGTCAGATTCACGGCAGCGGTCCCGGAACCTATTCTTATTCCCAGAGTCAGGATAAGGACATCAACTATTTTAACATTGACCTTGCTTTCAGTGTGCTTGACTTCGGACTTGCCTTTTTCAATACCCAGCAGGCAAATGACCGTATGCTGCTGCGTGAACAGCGCACCCGCCGAGCAGAACAGAATCTGGTACTGGATACTGCCCGCATCTACTTTCAGGTTGCCGCCGCACAGCGTGCTGTAAAAATCACTTCTGATTTGTTGAAAAACTGCAAAAAACGTTATGAATTGATCAATAAACTCGGTGACAGCGGCAAGATTTCCCCCTTCCGTGCGTTTGACGAAATCAAACGTTTCGTGGAAATGGAAAAACGTCTGACCAATTATATCCGCAGTTACGAAAACAGCTGCGTTGAACTGCGTTCTCTGCTGGGACTTTATCCCGGCACCGCCATCAAAGTCGATGACTCCATTCTGAACAAAGTTCCCGATTTCACCTTCCCCAAGATGGATCTGATGGAACAGATTGCTCTGATGAAGCGTCCGGAATTGATGGAAATTGATATGCAGAAACATATCAATGTTGTTGAATGCCGCAAAACCATTATCTCTATGTTCCCCAACGTCCGGGTATTCATGGACTTCTCTCACAGCACCAACAGTTATCTTTATCACAGTTCCTGGAGTGAAATCGGTGTCCGTGCCGCCTATAATCTGCTCAGACTTCCGCAGCAGATTGCCAAATACAAGGCACACAGCGCACAGGTTGACGCTGAAGAATACCGCAGTTATGCCCAGGCGATTGCCGTTATGGCACAGGTTCGCATGGCTCACGCCAATTTGATGGCAACCAAAGAGCGTTTGGATATTGATATCCGTGTCAATGCCGCATACCGCAAAAATCTGGAAAAGGCCGAAGGAAGCAAAAGAATTTCCAGCGAACTTTCTCAGCTTGAATTGGACCACATGAAGTTGACAACTGCCGAAACCGAAATTGAAAAATATCTGACTTTGGGCAATTACTATGTTTCATATTTCAGACTCCTCAATACGCTCGGCATTGAAAATCTCCATAAACGCAACGTTGACGAGCTGAAAAAAATGCTTGATACAGAACGTGTCCGCGCCGCAGAAGAGTTGAAAAAAGCAACTCCTGCAAAGAAAGCGGCAGTGAAAAAAGCTGCTCCTGCAAAGAAAGCGGTAAAGAAAAACAATACTCAAAAAACCGCTCCGAAAAAAAGCTCAAAATCTGTAAAAAATAATGTCCCGGTCATTCCCGCTGATCCTTATGCCAAACCGATGGGTAAATGAGGTCGGATAATGAAAGAATTGGAATTTTTCAAACTTGAAGAGCGCGTGCTGTTTGAAGCCGGTGCCGCCGCAGAAATCGTTGCGGCCGCCGATATGGCTCAGGGGCATACCGTTGCCGGTGAAAGTGAAAATACCGCAGAGACAATGCTCGCTGAGGTTCCCGTTGATACGGCAAATCTGCAGAGCGGGTCTGTTTATACAAATCCTTCAGAACTTTCGGATTCTGATGTTAACATCAATGCATTGATCAACGGAATTTCTCCTGCAATTCAAGATATTCAGGCAGATGCCGCCGATACAGACGCATTTGCAAGTGTTACTCTTACAACGAACAACGTGACCGTTTCCACCGGGAAAGAATTGGTTGTCCTCAACAACTCCATCAAAGATCAGGATTTGATCATCAATCAAATCAAAGCAAATCAGGATGTGCTTGTCCTTCAAAACGGTGACGGACTTCTGGAACTTCAGGGCTATCTTGACTCTCAGAATACAGTTTATTCTGCAATTCATTTCGTCACCCACGGTACAAACGGTGAAATCGTTATCAACGGTGATGTTATTGATAATGAAACTTTTGATGCCGCCCAATGGCAGGATATCGGAGAACACCTTACTGAAGACGGCGATATTCTCTTTTACGGTTGTTATACCGCCCGGGGAGAATCCGGTCAATTGCTGATTGACCAAATTGCAGATGCCAGCGGTGCTGACGTCGCAGCAAGCACCAATGCCACGGGAATTTCCGGCGACTGGGATTTGGAATACTCCAACGGTGCGATCGAAAGCATTGCCGTTTCTGTTGACGGATACACTTCTGATCTTGCCGAAATTGTAGTTTCTGATGCAGCGGAACTTGAAAATGCGTTGGATACTGCCGTTAACAACGGCGGAGATTATACCATCACCATTACTCAGGATATCACGGTTGATTACGAATTGATGAGCTTTTTTGACAAAGATTTGAATTTGACCATTCAGGGTGAATCTGATGATATCTCATTAAGTACTGATGACGGAGTTGGAATTTTCTATTTTTACGACTATGATGCCGATGTAACGATTGTCATTGATAATCTTGATTTTGTCGGTCAGAGAACAGAATCTGCGCTTACTGTTCTTAATGTTGACCAATTGACTGTTTCAAACTCTCAATTTTCCAACTTCGGTAATGGCGCTCTTAATTACGACAGCGACTACGGTGGTTTGCTTACAGTTTCAAGCACAGAATTTCTCAACAATGTCAAATCCGGTTCAGGTGCAGCAATTCTTGCGGGAAATGTAAGCGTTGAGATTACCGGCTCTTATTTTGCAAATAACGTTGCAACAAATATAAACAATGGCGGTGCAATTGCTGTGGTAACAACTGCAGATGTGACAATCAGCAATACAACTTTTTATCAAAATTCCGCCCAAAGAGGCGGCGCGGTCTACACATCAATCACCAATGGAACATTAAATATTTCCAATGTCACATTCTATGAAAACACTGCCGAAACAATGGGCGGTGCATTGGCAATATTCGACTCAGGAGATTTTACGGTTTCAGATGCAACTTTTGCAAATAATACAGTCACGTCCTCTGACGGACTCGGAAGCGCAATTTACAACGATATCGGTTCTCTGACTGTCAAAAATTCTCTTCTGATTGGAGATTCTTCTGCGGATGTTCTGCATCATCAGGAACTCGGCGGTAAAACAACTTTGGAATACTCGTTTGCCACTTCTTCCGGCGGAGCAGGAAACATCACTTTGGGAACCGGATCTGAAATTGATTCAGCCTTTACTTCATCGGCGGTATTCGGTGACAATACTTATGACACAACAACGCATACGATTGCGCCTGATGCCTTCCATAAAGTTTCATGGAGCGGTACCAAAATCAGTGATTACGACCAAAACGGCAACAGCCGCGACGCAATCAATACAGTGACCGGTTTGACCGGCAAATATTCCGTTGGAGCGGTTACAGCTGCAGCCGGACTTCAGGTTGTTCAGAATGATTATTCCACACCTTATACGGGAATGGAAATCACACCTGAAGAACATCTCTCGCTCTTGTATGCTGACGGGACTGTTTTAACCATGTCCGTCACCGCGGCACTCACTGCCGCTCCGGCTCCGGTCAAGGATATCGGCACCTATACCATTACGCCATCCAAGGCTTATGTTGCAGCACTTCCCGCCGATGCTGAAGTTGTCTATGCCTACACCCCCGGCACCTTGACTGTGTACAATTGGGGTGATTTGATAATTCAGGAAAATAACTTCACCCACACTTACAGCGAAACAATGCCGTTGCAGAGCCAGTATACATTTGTTACAGAAGATCTGAGAACGGCAGATGCGACTGATACGGTAACAATAACCGTCAGTGTGCAATGGCAGATTATTGACGGCAAAGTCACATACAGCTCAAGCGGAAACGTCAACGCGTCTGTTTATGCTGATTCCCTTGCAGTCAAATCCTTTACAGCTGTTGACGAAAACGGCGATAATATGATTCCGTTTTTCGCATGGGACACCAATACCGTTTCTGACTTGACCGTAGAGGTCAAAACTTTGAATGTCACCATTGACGGCAGTCTTTTTGATAAAGTCTATGATGGAACAACGGCAACCGAAGACAGTGACAATAACTACGCTACAGATAAGGTCACTGGTGATGACGTTATTGTCTCCGGTAACTTCGCCTACGACAATAAAAATGTCGGAACTGATAAAACTGTTACGTTCTCCGGCTTGACTTTGAGTGGCGCAGATGCTGGAAACTACATCCTTGCAGCAACTCAGGTTTCGGATACACACGCGGAGATCACTGCCAGAACTTTGAATGTCTCCATTGACGGCAGTCTTTTTGATAAAGTCTATGACGGAACGACTGCAACGGAAGACAGCGACAACAACTATGCGACTGACAAGCTTTCCGGTGACGATGTTGTTGTTTCAGGTACTTTTGCCTACGATGACAAAAATGCCAATACTGACAAAACTGTTGCTTTCAGCGGCTTGACTTTAAGCGGTGCAGATGCAGCAAACTATATTCTTGCCTCAACAAAAGTAACAGATAACAATGCCGTAATTACTTCCAAAGATGTTGCAGTCACCTTTGAAACGGATGCGCCGTATTATTACACCGGCTCAGATCAAAGTGATACAGTTTCTGCTGCTTACATTGATATAAACGGCAATAAAGTTGATGTTCAAATCAATTGGAATGGTAAAACATTTACCGCTACCGGTTCCTATTTGATTACGGCTGAAGGCAGTGATTCCAACTATAATTTAACTGGGAACTCAACGGTTCTTGTGATGAATCCGGCAAAAATCCTGCCCGGTTTCAACGTCTATTCCGCCGGAGTCAATCCGCTTTACGCGTCTTCTGTTCCGGTTCTTCAGGGACAACTTCTGGCAAATAAAAACGCCGCCGGGGATATTTATACTTATACTTGGCCGCAGTTGATTTCTGAAGCATTGCTGGATAAGGAAAGTATTGCAGTTGAACACCGTGTTTATCTTGGCATGGGTTATGATACGGACTTTGCCGATAAGCGTATTACGGTTGATTCATTAAAATATTGTCCGTTTGAGCTTGATGCTCCCGTAAAAGAACTTTCTCAAACGATTTCCGGCGTTAAAAATCAATTGGGATTTGCGCTTGGAAAAGAATTTTTTGCAGACAGTAATCTTACGGAATCTGAGGATATGCCGTTGTTTGAAGAACGCGGAAATACGCTCTCTGAACATCATGAACCAATCTATGTTGAATGGGATTACTCCTCTGAGGAATCAAATAATCAGGCGCTCAATGTTGCACCGCAGACCTTGCTGATTCCGGTTGAATTTCTTGACAATGCGCAGGAAGAACCGGTTGCGGAATACGACATCCCAGCCCTTGCTGCTCAGCAGAAAAAAGCAGAAAATCTCAAAACTGATTTGGAAAAACTTCTTGATGAGTTGACATTTACGGCATAAAAAAGGCTTTTCTTATGACAAAGTTATTCATCGTTTTTCTGACGGCATTATTTGCAACTCTTAATGCAGAAGATGTCGTAAAAGCGGTTCTCTTTCCATTCCGTGAGGCAATTATTGCCTCACGGGTGGAATCAACTTTGCAGCCGTATCGTTTCCGTATCGGGGAGTTGTTTAAAAAGGATGAGATTATTACGACTCTTGACAATGCGGATTATACCTTGAAACTGAATGAGAAAAAAAATCAGCTGGATTTTGCTCAGGCTGTCTATCAAGATAAAAAAGAACTGCGGGAAAAGAATTTTGCCAGTGGTTTTGAACTTCAGAAAGCGGAATTTGAGTTTCGCATGGCAAAAAATGCTTTTCAAGAAGCTGAACTGAATCTTTCCCGCTGCCTGATCAAAGCACCTTTTTCCGGAAAGATTGTAGAAATTCTGACGAAAGAATATGAAACAGTCCGTCCGGGACAGCAGCTTTTCCGTATCATTGATGACACTTCTCTGCTTGCCCTGATGAATGTGCCGCTGAACAAGGTGTCTCCGGCAGGAGCAGTGGTTTCTCTGAAACTTGATAATGGAAAAATTGTCAAAGGAACTGTTTACGAAGTTGCACCGCAGGCGGATCACCGCAGCGGTACAATCCGGGTTCGGGTGCTTATAAAAAATCAATCCGGCGCAATCCGTCCCGGAATGACCGGAGAATTGATAAATGCAAAATGAAGAAAGTGCCGCACGGCTTAAAACTTTTGCTCAAGTCGTGAAATTCGGACATGATCTGTTTGACGCCGGAGATATTACTTCAACCGCCGCAATTGCGGTCAACGACAGCCGTATCCTGTTGAATTTCCGCAATGCTGTTTTATTTGAATTATTGTCAGACAAAAAAGCTCATCTGCTGGGACAATTTGCTCAGGCGGAACTCCACCCCCACGCGACGGCAGTGCAGGCACAAAAAAAACTTGTTGAAAATTTGAAGTTCGGAGCAGATAACACATGCATTTTATCAGGAGATGAACTCCCTGAAGCTCTTGCAAAAGATAATTCCGTGTATTTTTGCAGCAAACTGCCCGCTCCGGCAAACAGGGCACTCTCTTTTGTCTGGTTGCTGGAATATGAAAAAGAGATTCCGCCGTATGTTCCCAACCTGGCAAAACTGATGGGCAAATCTGTCGCTGAAGCTCTGACGCTTGCAAAATTTGCAGGGAACAATTCCTGGAGAACGCCGCGAAAAATAAGAAAAGCCGTTTGGTTGACATTGTCGGCTGTTCTGTTTACCGCAGCCATGTTCATCCCGGTACCAGAAACGGAAACAGCGGAGTTTTTTCTGAAATCGCAAAACATTACTGCGGCATACGCCCGGTTTGACGGTCATTTGGCACAGTGTTTGAAACAGGATGGCGATACCGTCAGAAAAGGAGAACCTGTCATCCGTTATGACGTTGCCCGGCTGGAATACCAGTATGAGTCTGCCAAAGCAGCACTCCGTGAAGCTGAAGAAAATTATAAACTTGAAATGCAGAATGCTTTTACGGATGAAGAAAAATTGGGAAAAGCCAGACTGCTGAAAGCCCGCTGCGCAATATTGCAGGTAGCCGTCAAAGAGGCAAAATGGTATTTGAAACACGCAATCATTACTTCTCCCGCCGATGGC
>JAZQYS010000145.1:0-12796 GCA_045633645.1 Victivallaceae bacterium
CGGCGCAGAGAGAAACGATTGTTTTTCAGGGACGCATAAGTTCTCTGAATTCCTCAACAGAAACTTTTCTTCCGTAAGGAGACAGTTCAAAAGTTTCGGCATAGCGGATTGTTTTTCCGGCTTCACCGTAAGTTGCGATCAGGGTTTCCCTGGCTTCATTGGCAGCGTTGATGTAACGGGCGCCCCAGTTTTCAAGCAGATAGGCTTTTTTCTCTTCCCACGAAAGTTTTTCGTGTTCGATAACCTTGCCTGACACTTCATAAGAGAGCCATTCATAAACCTGAGAAACATGACAATCCAACATTCGGCACTTTTCGTCCATGACATCATCGCAGCACATGGCAGCGTCGGGACGGAAAGGACGCGGATCGGTGAATGAGTCAAACACACATCCGAAAACGGGATTGACTGCCGGAACAGGTGCTTCAGGGCAGAACAGGGGAACCTGTGTCAGATAAGCCGCATCCTGAACCAGCTGAGCCGTCGCCCTGTGGTCCGCATGATAATCGCAAAGACGGTGCGACAGAACAACATCAGGATTGAAGTTGCGGATAAGGGAAATGACCCTTTTTCTGATTTCAACTGACGGTTCAATTTCGCAGTCGTGAATATCTTTGAAAACCTGATATTCTGCAATTCCGGAGACCTCTTTGGACTTTTGAGTTTCCAGATATCTGCGGTCACGCAAGGCGTCACGGGACATGGAAAAATGTCCGCAATCGCCGTTGCACATTGATACAAATTTGACCACATGTCCGGCGCGCGCCAGTTTGATTGCGGAGCCGCCGAAACGGATATCCGCATCGTCCGGATGCGCGCCGATGATGAGGTAACGTTTGATTTTTTGCGTCATGATAAAGACTTAGTCAAGAATTGCCTTGAGGGCATCGAGGCTGGTCTTCAGATCGATATAGGGATCCTGCAGATGGGTGTCATGCTCAACGAGGACCCATTTGTCATAGCCTTTGGCTTTGAGGAATTCCGCAGTGCCCTGCCAGTCAACGAAACCGGGTTTGTTGCCGCCGCCGAGTTCGCAGAAGCGCAGACGGCTGGTCCATGCTTCGGCATTTTCGTCTTTGAAGAAGATATCTTTGAAGTGGATGGCGGCGATACGGTCATAGTATTTTTCAAGAGTTCCCAGAACGTTGCCGTTGGCTCCGGCGAGGTGACCGATATCCAGCAGCAGGGTTGCTTCGGGGACTTCACGCATGAGATAGTCCAGTTCGTCCTGACTTTCGATCGTGTTGCCCAGGTGGTTGTGGATAGCGGCGGTGATGTTGAATTTTGCACAGGCCTTGCAGAATTCTTTGGTGCGGCGGACAAAGACATCAAGCTTGACATCTCTGCTGCAGGAACCCGGAACCAGCCAGGTATAATCTTTTCCGAAGGCGGCGGTATAGAGCATGCTCTGGGCGACATTACCCATACGGACAGTGGCAAAATCCATGCCCAGTTTGCGGAATTCAGCAGCTCTTGCGACGGCATCGGCGGCATCGGTTGCTTCCAAGCGTTCAATACCATCGAATCCGATTGCTTTGAGATTGGCAAGACGATCTGCCAGATCGTAGTTACCGCCGAACCAGACATTCATTCCGTAATCTGCAACACCATATTTCATTTTTGTTTTCCTTTATATATTTAAGTTGAAAGGTGATTTTCTATAAAATAATACGTTTTATGTCAAAGTCAAATTTTCAAACGTTTATTCCAGCATTTTCAGGATTTTTTGCTGTACTTTTTCATAATAAAGCTGGCCCAGATGACCGCCTCTGCTGGTCCATATGATGCGGTTTTCAAGGGTTGAATCCAGAAACTTTCTATCATTTTCAGAGAGCAGAAAGTCATTTATGCTGTGAAGAACATAAATTTTTTCATCATTTTTCAGGGTTTCCGCCAGACTGTTCAAATCTGATTTTCTGTAAAGCGTATCAAGTTTGACGCCGGGATATTCGCTTGCAAGATATTTTCCGGCGTATTCTTTAAAAGTGATTTTGTCCAACTCAAGATAAAGTTTGTTGCGCGTGAATTCAACCGGCAGATGAGACAGCGGAATCAGTCCCCGTTCACTGTGGGCGGCAAACAGCATGCTCCGCATTGAGGAACGGAAGTATAATCCCGCCAGAAATGCGGCAGTTTCCGGATCGGCCTGAAGACGGTAGGTCACTTTTTGAAAATCGGACATATTTTCTCTGAAAGGAACTTTGACGTTTGCCATATCAGCCATGAGAATCCCGGCGGTATTGATAACTTTGTCAACAACTTGCTGCGGCTGATATTTATTCATGGCTTCAGCCATCTTATCCGCCTGAACTGCGGCGTATGCCAGACTTACGGGCGGATTGACGGCGAGATATTTTTTGAAGTTAATCTGCGGATCATTTTTTTCAAGTTCTGCGATTTTGAGGGTGTGCATCCCGCCGAAACTGTATCCGGCAAGGACGATTTCAGGAGCGGAGATCAGTTCATCTTTTTTCAAATCATTGAGCGCAAGTTTGATGACTTCCCTGACGGCTCGGGCATCATCCGGGAGAAATCCGGGCAGGCGGCAGCCGGAGCGGGCAGTTGTGAACTGCCAGGTGAAAGTGCTGTCAATGACAAGAACGGCATAACCGTTTTTATTGAGCAGTTCAGCGAAAGCCGTGGGTGTTGCCGACGGGGCGGTTCCGCCGATACCGGGCAGAAGTACCGCCAGTTTTTCGCGGCGCGGAACGGGATTGCCGTTTTTATCCTCTTCCGGTTCAGGCATGGACCAGAACGCATAAGTCAACTCCGGACGGTTTTGGGAAAGGGCAAGAGTGCGGTCTTTTCTGCGGTTTGAAAAACAGTTGTTGAATACGGAGGGCGCCATATACCAGGAACTTGAATCATCCTGCGCTCTGAAAAGAATCGTCCGCAAAGAGTCCTGAACAGGGGAACCCGGACCGTAATCTTTCAATTCCAGCCATTTTCCTTGGAGCCAGTCAGGTTTGACAATTTCGGGAGATTTTTCAAGCGGACGGGGCAGTTTTCCCGCCTTTATGAGTTCATCCCGGGCATTAAGGGCATTGTAACGGAACATTCTCAACTGCAGTTCGCGGTAAAAAGTTGCCATCTGGCGGTAATTTTTGTACCGGTCGTTGCTGTCTGAAACGACTTGTTTGAAAACGTCATGTGCCAGAGTGAGATTATTGACGGTGGTGACTGCACTGGCGTAAGGGGCGATAGCTGCACCTGTTTCACCGGCATAAGGGATGTATGTTTTAAGATCTGTTGCAATATCAAAAATCAGTCCGGCGGTATCCCGCACGTTATGTGCCGGAGAAAGCGGCAGGGTGAGTGTTTCTCCGGGCGCGATTCCCCAGGCGGCAAAGGTCTGACCGAAATCAGAATCTGTTGAGTGGATATTCCACCAGTATTCCGCCGGGTCGAATATTCCGCCGATACCGACTGTGGAGTTAACCAGAAAACGGAGAGTTTCATCTCCGGCTCCCTGCCAGTGCGCACGGAGCAGACAGCTCAGGGCGCGGGTGGGATATGCCAGATTCAGACAGACTTGTTTTATGTGATGAATCACCGGACGCGGAACGATTGAAGTGTAAACAATGTCCACAGGTCTTGCAATATAGTCCATGATAAAAGAAGTCACAGCAAACATGGAACGGTTGAATCCCTCCCAGGGGTCGTTGCCGCCGAGATGGTTTTCTATTTTTGAAAGGGTGATTTGTTTGCTGTTGTCATCTTTTGTTGCAGCAGTGCTTGCACAGCCGCAGAGAAACAGAATTGCAAGAAAAAGAAAACTTTGTCTGATATATTTTTTCATCTGTCAATCCATTTGAAAATGAGCACCCAACTGTTTGAAATCGTTAAAGAATCCGGGATAGGAGACGCCGGCACATTCGGCATTATTTATGACAATGGGTTCTTTTGCGGCAAGTCCTGCGACGGCAAAAGCCATGGCAATCCGGTGATCGTTGCGGCTGTCAACAGTCCCTGCGTGCATGGTTCCGCCGTGAATGATCAGTCCGTCGGGCAATTCCTCAGTTTTGATGCCGACTTTTGCAAGTTCCTGAGCCATAACGGCGATGCGGTCCGTTTCCTTGATGCGTGCCTGCGGCACATTGACCAGGGCGGTTGTACCCTCAGCAAAAGCTGCGGCAACAGCCAGGATGGGCAGCGCATCCGGAGTGGAATTCAAATCCAGTTCACAGCCTGTAAGTTTTTTCTGACGGGGAATGAAAAGTTCTTTGCCCCGTTCAATTTTTGCGCCGAATTTTTCCACAAAGTCAAAAACTTTTTTATCTCCCTGCGGATCGTTGAAATCAAGATTGCGGATAAAGATTCCGTTTCCAGCGATCAATCCGGCGATCAGGGGGAAGGCGGCAGTTGAGAAATCGGCGGCAATATTTTTTTCAAAAGCGGCAACTTTCTGTTTCCCGGGAATTTCCCAATGGAGAAGATCGTCTGATTTCTTATAAACCAGTCCCAGATCATCCATCCAACTGGTTGTAATACCGACATAAGGCTGTTCGTTGAGAAACTCCAGGTCGATGACGGAGTCGTTTTCCGCCAGCGGCAGAGAAAAGAGCAGGGAACTTAAAAATTGAGAGCTCTGTCCATCTGCAGTGGTTTTGCCGCCTTTTACGGGACCGCAGATTGAAAAGGGACATTTCCCCGTCGGTGCATTGACTTTTGCGCCCAGTTGAACAAAGGAATCCAGAAGCGTGGACATTTTCCGGGTGCGCAGAGAATCGTCTCCGTCAAAAGAGATTGCAAAATTCTGAAGCGCGCAAACGCCGGAAAGCAGCCGCAGCCCGGTCCCGGAGTTTTTCATGTCAATTACTTTGCCGGGATTTTTAAATTTTCCATTTGTTCCGGTGATTTCCCATCTGTCGGAGTAACAGACAACCTCCGCGCCCAGCAAACGGGCGGCGTCAAGCGTCGCCAGCGTGTCTTCTGAGGCGAGGGGGGCGTAGAGTGTACTTTTTCCGTCGGCGCAGAGAGAAGCGATAATTCCCCTGATCGTGTGGGATTTTGAACCGCTGACAGCGATACTTCCGGAGAGGGTAGAAGATGATACAGTAAGTTTCATTGTTATTTCATGCCTTTATATTCCAGCCAGGTATCCCGCAGAAGTTTTCCTTTTGAGAAATTCTTTTCAAATCCGTCAAAATCCCCCTGCCTGATCAGCTCTTTGAACTGTTCCAGACTTTTTTCAAACTCCTCCAAAGCCGTGAGAACGGCGGGCGTATTGTGTTCAACGATTTCACGCCACATCTGCGGATTGCTTGATGCGATACGGCTGGTGTCCTTGAATCCGGTTGCACAGCCGCGGAAACGGGCAAGTTTTTCAGATTCGTCCGCATGGTCAAGAATTGACAGACTCAGTGCCGAAGCAACAACATGCAGGGCATGACTGGTTTCTGCCACGAGACGGTCATGTTTTACTGCATCAATGACGGCAGTATGACATGAAATACTTTGCCATAACTCTTCCAGTTGCGCCATTGCACTGTCTGAAGCGTTTTTTGCGTATGTGATAAAAACGTCAGCATTTTTATACAACTGGGCAAAGGCGGCGTTAATGCCGCTTTTTTCTGTTCCCGCCATCGGATGTGAACCGATAAAGTAGGGACCCTCAGGATTGCAAAAAAGTTTGTCTGCTGCGGAAACGATTTCCGACTTTATGCTGCCGATATCCGTCACAACCGTTCCGGGACGGCAATGTTCGGCGCACAGCGGCAGGAATTCAAGAATAACGGGAATGGGCAGGGCGAGGATAACGATATCCGCCTTGTTCAAAGCTTTTTCCAATTCAGGATGGACTTCATCCACGGCTTTGAGTTCAAGTGCGGCAGAACGGGTTTCTTCTCTGCGCGCCCAACCGATACGGTTGACTTTTTTTTCTGCCAGAGCCAGTCCCAGGGAGCCGCCCAGCAAACCCAGCCCCGCAATTGCGATATTTTTCATTATTACAGCAAATTTTCTAAAAGGTTTTTTATCTATATATATAATATAGTGCAGAAAAGGGGTTTTATCAAGATTTATTCAAGTTGCCGCAGCGGACTTTTTTTATCATCCGGAAAAAAGGTTTTTTATAAAAATATACAAAAGTAAACTGTTTTTTACTTTAAAATATATAAAAGTATACTATATTATAATTGTGTGTCAATCAACGAATCAAAAAATGGAGAATCAAGTATGGCTGTCGGATTTGGAATCATCGGTGCCGGAATGATTGCTGAAATGCATGCAAAGTCCATGCAGGAATTGGAAAACGTTCAACTCATCGGATTTTACGATACAAATTTTGCCGCTGCCGAAAAGCGTGCAGCGCAGTTCAATGTCAAAGCTTACGCAAGTTTAGAGGAATTTCTTGCTGATCCGACGATTCAGGCGGTGACGATTGCCACGCCGTCGGGAATGCACGGCAGTGTGGCAATTCCCGCTGCGCGTGCCGGAAAACACATTCTGTGTGAAAAGCCTCTTGAAATTACTTTGGAAAAATGCGACGAGATTATCAATGAGTGTGAGAAAAATAATGTTCTGCTTTCACCGGTGTTTCAGAGCCGTTTTTCCAAACCTGTCCAGCTTGTTCGTAAAGCCATGGGGGAAGGGCGTTTCGGACGTATGGTTCTTGCCAGTGCCCAGATGCGCTGGTATCGTGAAGCCAGTTATTACAGCGGTTCAAACTGGCGCGGAACCTGGGATCTTGACGGCGGCGGAGCTTTGATGAATCAGGCAATCCACATGATTGATCTGCTTATTCACATCAACGGCGCGCCCGAAGAGGTTTTTGCTTTTTCCGGAACCCTGACACACAGTATTGAAGTAGAAGACAATCTCTGCGCCACCGTCAAATACCGCAACGGTTCTTTCGGAACGATTGAAGTAAGTACCTCCTGTGCGCCCGGCTTTCCCCGCCGTCTTGAGTTTTCCGGCAGTACCGGAAGTGTTGCTTTCGGTGACAGCACCATAACCCGCTGGGAGTTTGCCGATTCCCGTCCCGAAGACGAGATCATCCGTCAGGAACTGGAACATCCCGCCGATGCCGGCGGCGGCAGTGCGCCCATGAACATCAATGCCAACGGACACCGCAGTCAGATTTCTGACCTTGCAGATTCCATCATCAACGGAACGCCCCTTTTCCTTGACGGCAAAGAGGGACGCCGTGCCATTGAACTTATTTCCGGTATCTACGAATCCGCCCGTACCGGCAAACCTTATTTCTTCCGCAGAGGCTGACCGATGACCATTTCTCTTGATCTTATCCCTGTAAAAATGCGTCTTCCGCTGAAATTCGGCGCAGAAACCATTGATTCCATTAAAATAGCTCATGTTGAACTTGACGCTTACGGCGCAAAAGGTATCGGCGAAACGCCGTTGTCAGTTGCCTGGTCTTGGCCGTCACAGCGTTCCTTTATTGAACGGGAAGAAATTATGTGCGATTTCTGCCGTTTTCTCTCCGAAAATTATCCGGAACCCCATGCCCACCCCATGACGGAAGGAAAGGTTTTTCTGGATGATATTCTTCCGGAATTACATGCGAAATTCAATGCCGAAAAGAAAATCGACATGCCCCATCTGGCGGCTTTGATTTGTGCTTCTGCATTTGATATTGCCATTCATGATGCGTATGGAAATTCTCTTGGTAAACCGACTTATCAGACTTATACAAAAGAGTTTATGGAACATGATCTTGCGTGGTTCTACAATGATTCCGCCTTTGCCGGAAAATATCCTGCGGATTATTTTGTTCCTGTTCCCGAGACTTTGCCTGTCTGGCATCTTGTCGGCGGAAAAGATTTACTGACTGAAGCCGAATTGGTCGGCGGAGAACCTGACGACGGTTATCCCGTCACCCTGATTGAATGGATCAAACGTGACGGATTGACATGTTTGAAAATCAAGTTGACCGGCAAGGATTCCGAATGGGACTACAACCGCATGGTTGCCGTCGGCAAAATTGCCCTTGAATACGGTTGTGATTCCCTCTCTCCGGATTTTAACTGTCAGGTAACTGATCCGGATTATGTGAATCAGATTCTTGATCGTCTTAAAGAGAATGAGCCTGAAATTTTTGATCTGGTTATTTATGTGGAACAGCCGTTCCCCTATGATTTGGAGAGCAACCGCATTGACGTTCACTCCTGTTCTGAACGCAAGCCGTTGTTTATGGATGAAAGTGCCCATGACTGGCGTTTTGTCAAATTGGGATATTCCCTCGGCTGGACCGGCGTTGCTCTTAAAGTTTGCAAGACTCAGACCGGAGCTTTGCTTTCCGCCTGTTGGGCTAAGGAGCATAATATGAAGTTGATGGTTCAGGATTTAACCAATCCCACTTATGCCATGCTTCCTCATGTTCTGCTTGCCGCTCACATTGGTACAATTCGCGGCGTTGAATGCAATGCCCCTCAGTTTTACCCTCAAGCTTCCCTTGAAATGGAAAAACTTCATCCCGGCTTATATGAACGCCGCAACGGTGTCGTCGTCATCAAATCCCTCACCGGCACCGGCTTTTCCGCTTTTTTTTCCAGGTGAAAAAAAAGCTTGGCAAAAAAAAGCCAAGTAGCGGTCGGGGGCGTTGCCCGACCGGTCCCGTCTTCGCCCTGACGGGCTACGCCGTGGCAAGCAAACTGTTTATTCCCCTGACAACCCCCGGGCGCGGCGGCTGACTCTGACGAGTCTCGCCGCCGTTGTCGCAGCATTACCCAACGGTCTCTTTTCGCCCGAGCCATACCAAACTGCGGTACCGCAAACCCACGGGGTAATTCTTTGCCCCCAAGTTCTGTATAACCGCTGTGGTTTGCTGTGCCACTGCGGGCGGCGCTGACTATGAATACTGTGAATACTGTGAATACTGGGTTTTTATTTTTGGGCGCCGATGGCCAATAATTACCCCTGCGCCAATTTTTCGCCCGAGCCATACCAAACAGCGGCAAGCAAACCCACGGGGTATCACATGACGCCCCCATACCCCTCTCATAATTCTCATAATTCTCATAATTCTCATGCAAGCGTCACGCCCACGCAACACGCACACCACTGTTGCCATCAAGTTGCCTCGCATACCCCAGCGGCAACTCTTCGCCCGAGCCATCAAGTTGCCCGCATGCCCCCAAAAACGGCAAAAAAAAAACCGCGTTGTTTCCAACGCAGTTTTTTTACTGAAGAAGTATAAATTACTTCATGGGGCTGATGATCAGACCATCGCCATAAACAGCACCTTCGATGGTGATACCGAAGAAAGTGTTGTAGAAAACATTACCCTTGCGGGCGCCGGAAGTTGGAGTACGGGCAGATCCGCAACCGGTCAGAACCAGAGCCATAGCAGCGACAGCAGCAACGATGAGAAGCTTTTTCATTTTCTTTTCTCCTATTATTGTTTGTTTTATGTCACACCGGACCAACCGGCGCAACAGAAAAATCTTTTTTATGATTTGTTATTACTTCTGTCCGACAACAAGTCCGTCGCCATAGACGAGACTTTCAACGGAAATGCCGAAGAAGGTTTTGTACCAAACGTTACCTTTGCGGGAACCGGAGGTGGGAGTGCGGGCAGATCCGCAACCGGTCAGAACCAGAGCCATAGCAGCAACAGCAGCAACGATGAGAAGCTTTTTCATTTTTTCCTCCTTGAAATATTTTATCAGAAAATCCCGATTCGGGAAGAGCAGTCTTAATCAGCGTATGTCCCAACGGAAATCCTGAGGTTTCCGTCAGGACAAATTTTAAAATCAATTACTTGACAGCTTTAACAGCCTTGTCATAGGTTTCTTTGCTGACGAAAGCAGTCAGATTGCGGCCATCACTGGTTTTGCCGCAGACAGCATAACGGACACGATTACCTTCGCCGTAAACTTTGCATTCGGTGATAGCGGTGGTGACAGCTTCTTTCTTCTTCACGTCATAGAACTTGTGATCCATTTTCTTCTCCTTGAATTTTAACTGTTTTACGGCAATCATCTGCCTGACACTGTTTAATTATACTCAGTCTTTTTTAAATAGTCAAGTGAAAAAAAACCTTTTTTTGAATTTTTTTTGAATTTTTGTGTTTTTTCTGTCGTAAAATCAATTTTTTCTGCATATTTTTCATTTTTTTTACACAATCGTATTGCAAAAGTTCCGGGGCGGTATTATGTTGAGTTCCGGAAGGTAAACCAAATACGATGAAACACAAGATTTTTCTTTACAAAGTGCCGAACCGGCTCCCCGCCCCTGTGAAAAGGGAAAAAGGTGCCTCCATGCTTGAAGCGATGATCGCATTGTGTTTTCTGTGTTTCTTTTTCTTCTCGCTGCTGCAGATTTATCAATGGTGCAATGCAAAAATATTTGCGCGTTACTCCGCCTATTACGGCGCCAAGGGCAGGGCATTGGGATACAAACAGAATCTCATGCTCCGTGCGGCACGCGTGGCGGCGATTCCCGTTTCCGGTCCCTCCTCCGGCGTCACCGGACCGAGCGAACTGCATGATGCGACAAATTATATGCAGAACGGCGACGGCAGCGGCGTCTGGTACAAATACTGGTATCCGCAGAAACAGTCCGATACGGAGCTGCGTTTGCGCGGCAATCATCAGGGAGATAATGTTTATGTCCGTGTGCGTCTGGTCAACAGTCCATTGATTTCACCTGTGCTTGAAAAACTCATGGGCATCACCGAAAATCCCGAACCCGGCGGAGACAGTTTCTTCTACAACTATTCTGCACAATTTCTGGAGGACGGCAACTGATATGTTCAGACGACGCAACAACGAAAGCGGACAGGTCCTCCTTGCCGGAATCATCATGATGACCATTCTCATCATGTGTATTTTATATATGTTCGATGTTCACAATGTCCTGCGCGGCAAAATCAAGCTTGAAACCGGACAGCAGGCGGCGGCTCTCACCGGCGCCTCATGGCAGCGCAACAGTCTTAATCTGATCGGCGAAATCAACATTTTCAAAGCCTGTTCCGCTCTCCTTGAAGGCGAGGAACACTGGACTAATCCCCTGCCTGAAAAGCCAAAAGAAAAAGAACCGCCCCCGGCAGGAACGCCCGCCAGAATCCGTTATGACGAAAAAATGTCCCGCCGGCAAAAAGCCCTGCAGGGCAGAATTGATCTGTTGACCGAAATGCAGACAAGAGTTGCTTTTATCGGTCCCTTGATCGGATTTGCCTCCGCCCAGCAGGCAGCGGCGGCAAACGGCATTCCCCGCGCTTCACGCCAGGCGTTGAAAAGTTATCTGCAAAGAGTCCTGACCAGTTACCGTTACAGTTCCCAATTCGGCGGTGCTCAGGATATCATCAACAACTACCGTTGGCGTGATCCCTATATCACGCTTCTTTCTGAAATATCTGACCACGGCGTTGCGGTTTATCCCAATGTACGCGCCGCCCGCGCCCCCATAACCACCCCCGCAGTTCTGGCTCTTGAACAGTTTTATCTTGATATTCTCCGCCATTCCGAAGAAATCGCTGCCGGTGATCCCCCCGAACAATCCACCTGGATCGATACCCTGCGCGAAATGGCTCTTGATTACAACACCTGGAACGATGCATATCTTGACAGCAAGTGGTGGCATATTGACTTTACCCTCAACAAGTTCCCCGATGAAAGTGAAATTTTTTCCATCGGCGTCCGCAACGGATTTTCTCAATACAGCGGTTATTCCTCTTATGATGACTATGGAAATGCCATCAGCCGCCACATTTACGATTTGGCAAAAAACCATCCTGAAATCCGTGACAACCTTTACAGAACTTCTGCCGATCTGCCCCGGCAGGTCAACATGAAGTGGTTCTGTTACGATGAAAGCTGGTATCCCGAATATTACCGCGCCGCCGCCTCTGATTATGACGTCAATCATTATGATTACTGGTTCAACCGTCAGGCTCTCCGCCAAAAGGTTAAATCTCAGTATATGTATGAAGGACCTGCCGCTTATGTTGAAAGTTCTGATGTCAGCATTTCGCGCATTGTCCGTCAATCCGCACGCCAATCTGTAAGCAATCCCCTCAAAGAACGCGCTGAAAGTTCTGTCGTTATCGGTCCGAAGCACTCGCAGAAAGCGTACAGCGAAAATTATGCCACCGACTTCCGCCCCGGTGCCATCGCCAAAACCCTCGGAGAACTTGCCAACGGCAATCCCCCCACCGCCATTCCCCTGGTCATGCCCGTCTTTGATAAAGTTGTCCTCATGCCGACCTATATGCCCATCCCCTACGGATTCAGCGTTCTGCGCGATTATCAATCCATGCTTGATGATTTCCTCAACTGGCTCGCCGCTGAAGACTCCATCAAAAATCCCTCGCGCCCCCTCCCCGCCGGCGGTGAATATTATCTTGATCTGCTCAAACAGCTTCTGAACAGAAAAACTTTTCTCAACTACGGATTCAACCCCGACTGCTCCGTTATTCTTACTGAAGATATGCTCAATAATTGGAAAAATATACGCTCCGGTTTGATCTATTCTCAAAAGAATCTCTCCGGTCTCGGCTGGCTCCAGGAACCCAAAGTATGCACCGACCCCTTCAGTACCTCCAAGCCCGCTCAGCGCAAAATTCAATGCACCGACTACATCAACGGCGGTATGGCATGGCGCATCTACGAAAGCCTTGACAGCAACAACTATTTCGTCATTGACTCCAACGGCAAAATTATCACCAATAACGATATCGACCCGACGATCCGTTACAATTACGGCGGCATCGACGGCCCCGGAGGTCCCTCTTTCGGACGCCCCGACGGTAAACCCGACCTCCAGAAAGGCCCCCCCCGCTTATGATTCTTTTCTTGATAAAAGATCGTGGGAGCCGGGGGAAAGAAAAAACTTT
>JAZQYS010000146.1:0-3703 GCA_045633645.1 Victivallaceae bacterium
ACTTCCACAACTCCTTGGCTCACAGAACGACATGGCTACGATCCGACTTCTGAGTGATGATTCCTGCTCCGGAAGCGGCTTCAAAGGCGGCCTTGAGAGCGATTTGCTTGATGGTACCGCCGGAGAAATCGTAACTTTCGGCAAGGACGGCAAAATCCACATCACCGGCAAGCGGCGCACGTTCAGGGAAATGCTTGCGCCAGATTTGACTGCGCAGTTCCAGAGTCGGTGCTTCAAAGCCGATGTGATGGCGGATTCTGCGGGCAAATGCTTTATCCATGTTATCACCGGAAATGTGATTGCTGGTCAGCAGTACGATACCGTTGAACTTCTCAATCTCACGCAGCAGAACGGTGATCTGCTGATTGTTGTCACGGTTGACAGCGGCATTGGAACCGTTTTCGGTTGTACGCGCCGAGAAGATGGATTCAGCTTCGTCAAAGAGGATGATTGCCTCTTCCTCTTTGGCACGGGCAAAAATCTCGTGGATGCGTTTGGCGGATTCGCCCACATAACTGCTGACAACATGATTGGCGCTGACGTTGATGAGGTTCAGACCCAATTCGTGCGCGATAGCATTGGCAGTCATGGTTTTACCGCTGCCGGAGGGTCCGTGCAGAAGGGCAATCGTACCTTTGCCGTAGGGCATGATATCTCCGAATCCCCACTTTGAAAACACTGTATCACGGTTGCGGTATTCATTTATGATTGCTTCAACAGCATGTTTCTGTTCTTCATTGAGGACCACATCTTCAAGGCGGGTAGAGGGAACGACACGTTCAGTCAGGCGTTCCAGCTGACTGGTGCGCTGACACTGGGCCGCTTCCATGAGCGTTGCCTGATGGAGCTTGTTATCCTCAATGAGACCGGCGGCAAGATGATGACAGGCGAGGACGACGGCGTTTTTGATGTATCCGCCGGAAAAGGTGAACTTTTTGGCAAGTTCATCAAAGTCGATATCATCTGCCAGCGGCAATTCTGCGGGGAGATGCTGTTTCCAGATATCTCTGCGGGCATCGGCGCCGGGGGTTTCAAAGTCCGCTTTGTAAAGAATACGGCGGTCCATGGCCTCATCCAACATCTGTTTGCGGTTGGTTGCCAGAATACATACGCCGCTGAAACGTTCAAACTCGCGCAGGATCAAAGGCATGAGACCATTGATATTTCTGTCGCTGAAAAGTTCATCCGCTTCATCAAAAAAGAGCAGAACCTGTTCCTGAAGAGAAGCTTCCTGCATAACCAGCTGAAAGTTTTCTTCAAAGTTGCCTTTGCGGAACAAGTCCGGTACGGAAACCTGGAGCATCTGAAGTCCGCACTCTTTGGCAAGTGCCTGTGCCATAAGGGTTTTACCGGTACCGGGAGAGCCTCCGAACAGCATGGTGGTACCGAAACCGTAACCGATGATGGTATCAAGATTCCACATTTTGCGGCGCTGGGCAAAGAGTTTGTGGTTGCGGATGAGATTGAGCATAGTCTGTTTCTTTTCTTCATCGTAAACCACACGGTCAAGAGTCACTTCGGGCGTGATCAGCCGGGCAAAGGCGAGGATGGCATCATCGGGTTCGGTCACGCCCTGAATCTGGGCGCAGATGCGGCGGCTGAGTTCAATGTTCTGATTGAGAAAATCGTTTTCAGTGGTGGCACGTCCGTACAGGTTGATCAGCCCGGACTGGACCAGTTTGGAACCCGGACCGAAAAAGGGTTTGAGTTTCAAACGGGCATTGGCGGTATGTCCGAGCATAATCAGGGCGTCATGCACTTCGTTGCAGGAGCAGCTGGTAAAGCCGTTGGTTCTGCCGAGACGCTCAAAACGGCTGGTATTGGTCACTGCATAAGCGACGGCAATAATATCAATTTCGGCACGCGACAGGTTGTACTCCTTACCGATGCGCTCCAGATAAAACTTGCTGCAATCCGAATTATCAAGACAGGCGTGGAATTTCTTATGCGCGTCAAGAAGATGTTTCTTGAGCAGGCGCAATTTGTCCATGAATTCGGAACGTGAATTCACGCCGTAGTCTTCATAATCGTTGTGGCGGCGTTTTCCGGATTCAAGCAGATCCTGAAAACTGGTCTGTTCGGCAAAAGAAATCATACCGCCGACGACGGCACGCAGGTAAATAAGGTCAACGTAGGCTTCAAGATATTCGCTGTTGGAGGAAAAGTTGGTTTTGTTGTTCATCTGAGCAAGCAAAGCAGCAGTCATAAAGTTCTCCTTGAATTCTGTAATAATGCTGTTTAAGTGAAAAGGGTTCTCCCCGTCCATGCAGGCGGGGAGAGTGAGGCTTCGGAATTATCCGAAAATATCCTCAAAATCCTCATCCAGATCGTCATCGTCGGACTCTTCGGCGAAGTCACGGATTCCGACAGCACCTCTGGTTTCAATGCCGCGCATTTTTGAAAGCGTGATGACAAGTTCATTGCCATTGGTGCCGTTGAACTCCGCATCGGTCAGGACACATCCGGTGATGGAACCTTTGATTTTGGAGTCGTTCATCTCTGTACGGGAAAGATTGCAGTCCTCTGCGTGAATGGCAAATTCACTGCAGCCGTTGAACTCACATCTTGCAGCAGAACAGTGCTGCATGGTGATATCCAGCATGTTGGAGTTGAATTCCGCACCGTTGAGAGAGCAGTTTTCAAACACGGTTTTTCCGCCGGCAAAGTTGAATTCGCTGCCGTCAAGAATGCAGTTGACAAACTTGACATTATCAAGAGAAGAAAAGTTGAAATAACTGCGTTCCAGCTTGCAGTTGACAAAGGAGACGGTTTTCAGTTCAGCAAACTTGAATTCTCCGTAAGTGATATCGCAGTTTTCAAACACGGAATCGGTAACTTTGGAATAGTGGAATTCAGCATTGGAGATGCTTTTTCCTGCAAGTTCCAAACCGGTGACTTCAATGTTGCTGAAAGCGTTTTCGTTGTTTCTGGCATTGCAGGTGCAGACAGCAGCTTTTTCGACAATGATTGCGGCGGAAACGGCTTTGCGGTTGGAAGCGGCACAAGAAGTGGTCATGATAAAATTCCTTTTTAAAGAGTTGATTGGTTGTTGATATTGTTGATAAGTGACTGAAACATCTGTTTTCCGGAACATTTCTCAGAAAACACCCGATAAATTACACTTTGGGAAAATAAATTTTTCTCCCCCTCACTTTTGACAATACCCAATGTACATTCCGACCCCTGCCATTTTATGTCAGACATAGTCAGAAAAAGAAAAATTTTTAAAAAAATGTGCCGTTGGGGTTGGCGGGCAGCTTGATGGCTGCGGGGGTATGCTGTCTGCGGGGGCGTGACGCTTAAGTCTGACTTGTCTGACTTGGCTGACCCGTCCGACAAGAACGGGGCGGCACGGTATACCCCGAGGG
This sequence comes from Victivallaceae bacterium, assembly GCA_045633645.1. GTDB lineage: Bacteria > Verrucomicrobiota > Lentisphaeria > Victivallales > Victivallaceae > UBA1784. The sequence goes on from JAZQYS010000146.1 coordinate 3,369, forward strand.
TTTGCTTTTCCGCGATGTAGTTTGGCTCGGGCGAAGAGTTGCCGTTGGATAATGCTCAAAGTTTTGATACCCGCAGTTGACTGCAAAGCCGAGGGGGCGGCGCTGTTAAGATTTAAGAGTACTGAGAGTACTGTGAGTACTGAGAATACTGAGAATGCTATAAAATGGTGCGCCGCACAATCAGACTCGAGGGTAATCGCAGTTAAGGGGTAATTATTTCTCATCGGCGCCCCAAAATAAAAACCCAGTATTCACAGTATTCACAGTATTCATAGTATTCATAGTCAGCGCCGCCTGCAGTGGCACAGCAAACCACAGCGGTTATACAGAATTTG
>JAZQYS010000147.1:0-10867 GCA_045633645.1 Victivallaceae bacterium
ATACGGTATGCCCGCCAGTTTGTCAAATGGATTTTACCGCAATTGTGACATCCCGAAGGTACGCTGATGCCAGTTGGCTGTAATCGTCTGGTCCAATCCGAGAGAATAAAGAAATTGCTTCAAGCGGCTTTTGCCATATTCCCGACTTTCTGACAAAATCGGAATGCAGTCTACAACAGTCAATGGTGTTTGAGTATGGATCTGCCACAGGCGGGAGACAGTTGGAGTTATTTCTGATAGCTCATGACGAAAATAACCATTGAGCCAGAGAATGAGATAATGCCCTCCATTGGCATCCATGAACCAAGTATAACAAGGCATCAAATCCATCCGCCGCAGTGTTACCAGCAACGAATTTATAAATACTGCGAACTTCCAGTTTTCTGCCAATGGCGGCAGGTAATAAATTCCGATCAAAACTTTTCCGAAACGTTCCAGATACCAATCTGTGATCTCCATAACTCTATCAATTTTATCCATCCTCGAACCTCCATAATACAAGTTTTTCAGCGTAAAAACGCCTGTCAGATTTATATTATGGGATCGTTTTATAAATAAGAAAAATAGTTATGATCTTAATTTCAAAAATGAATTTTTAATGAACAATATCGTGTGTAATCAAATAGAGAGTTGTCCGGTAAGTTCTAGTCAACTCTCCAACAATACCCTTTTGTTTTGGATAATTTATAGCAAATAGCTACTGTAAACCAAAGCAGTAATATCATTTGTGCAGAGTCTTTTGGGCCATTAAGACAGTTTTACCAGCGCAATCACATCTCTGAAATGATCTTTTTCAAAGCAGGAGATTTGAGAGACATATAACGCTTCTGACTGGCGGTCAGAGTTTCCCATGGACAAAGTGATGCTGCTTTTTGTTGGATTGTCGGCTCAAGTATCGGCAAGGTGGTTGCCCAGATATCGTTACCTTCAAGAGTCTGCTTAATAATAGTAGCATTTTCAGTACAACGGATGAGCAACATCAAACGTTCCCAAGGATCCAGAGCCCACAATTCAGAAATCGGCAGTTGTGAGATCAATTCAGGATATTGTTCAAGGTACACTTCCAAATATGCACATTTTGATTCCCATTCGCCATACAATTCCCAATAAGCATCCTCTTCAAGAGTGGCTTCAAAGAAAGGAAGAAATTTCGCCTGCATTACGGTATAGTTTTCACTGATGTCCTTTGCATGAATTTGCTCAAATTCCTGAATAAATTCCGCATCTGACATCCGGCTGTAATAATCTTCTGTTACCTGCATATAACTGATTTTCGTACTCGACATAATAACCTTTTTCCTTCTAATTGCTATTTTTTTCTGTAAACGTCATTATTAAATTTCATGAAAAATAATTATTTTGTAGTTTTTATAGTCCTGAAATCAGAGATTATCTGTTGTGGTGCCGGCAACAGAATATCCCGATCGATATTTTCCAGTTCGCCATCAACGGAGTTATAATGGAATAATGCAATCCTATTACTTCTTTCATTGGCAGAGAGAAAATATTTTCCTCTGGCAATAAAATTTCCGTCGCGAGGCCATTCCCCTCCGCATGAAACATTTATAATCTTCCCCAGTCGCCCGTTATTAATTGGGCAAGCGGTAATAGAATCATGTCCGCGGTTGGTGATCAGTAAAAATTTTTCATCCGGTGATAAACGTATTGCTGCCGCTGTACTTTCACAACCGCATTTTTCCGGCAGAGAACTACATTGTTCATATTGTTCAAAATGGCCATTGCAATATTTTAACGACACGATATTATTGCTTAATTCCGTTATCAGATAAGCCGTATTTCCGTTTTCTGTAAATACCAGATGCCGGGGACCGCATCCGGGGAAAAGGATTTTGTGGCGAATGACATTTACTTCATCAATTCCATTTTCAGGTGTCAATGGATAGGAATATATTTCATCTACCCCCAAATCCACGACTGCTAAAAATTTTCGATCAGGAGTAATATTCACCTGGTGAACATGAGGTTTTTCCTGACGCAAAGGATTTTTACCACATCCTTGATGCCGTATCGTCCGCACCAAACGGAACGGTACTCCAAAGTCATCTATTTCCAATTCCGAAAGAGATCCATCAACATAGTTGGCTGTATAAAGCCGGTGTCCTTCCGGATAAACAGCGATATGACAGATACAACCAACCACATTGACCGGATATACTACTGGTTCTCTTTCGGGTTCATCAGGAAAAATTGTGAAGATCACTCCTTTACCGTCGATTATACCTGTCGCATATCCCACTTTTTTGCAAGGTGATATTTCCAACCAATTGCTGTCAGGAACTGAATAAAACACTCGCTGAACACAACAAGCATCTGAATTTATGGAAAAACCATAAATGCCGCCTTGCGGGAAGGAGGATTTTGCCACAATGTAAAAATCGCACTTTTCAAAAAACATTTTTAAAAGATAAAACCATTTATAACTGCCAGCCGCCGGAAATAGAAATTTCATTTCCGGTAATATAAGCGGCACTGTCAGATGCCAGAAAAGCAATAAGATCAGCACACTCTTTGGAAGAACCGAAACGATGCATCGGGATTTGAGAACGGAGATTTTCAGCGAATACAGAATCTTTCAATATTTCTGCATTGCGATCTGTCTCAATCACTCCCGGAAGAATGGTATTTACCGTAATTCCGTAAGGGGCATTTTCCAATGCAGCAGTTTTGGCAATATTCATCAATGCGGCTTTTGTTGAACCATAAACTGCCAATCTTGATGCCGGTTGAATTCCATTGATACTGCCGACAAAAATCACTCTGCCGGTATTCTTTTTCCGCATTTCCGGTAACAGCTCCTGAAGAAGAATGCAATTGCTTGCCACATTGGTCTGAAACATACGTATAAATTCCGCACAATCGAAATTTGACAAACCGGTATAACTTTGCACTGACGCATTTAATACCAGAATATCCGGAATAAGTTTACGATTTTTCAGGTCGTCAGCAAGCATTTTCACATCAACCATATTACCGAAATCAGCAGTAACAAATTCTGCATTACGTCCAGCCGCTCGAACCGTCGAAAGCAACGTTTCACTTTCAGCCACTCCATGAAAGACAACCTTTGCTCCAAGTTCAGCAAGTAAAAGACCGGTTTCTCTGCCGATGCCTCTGCTGGAACCGGTTACGAAAGCAACTTTTCCGACAAAACTATTCATTAAAAATATCCGCCTTTGTCTATGATTTCAGAAATGGTATCTCCCTGATGCACCCAGCTGAAAATATCAATTTCATTTCTCTCGATGCCTTCTGCACGGAGCAGTACATCGTAAGCGATCTCCCTGGGAATACACAACACGCCATCAATATCACCAAAAATTATGTCTCCCGGACGGACTGTAACTTTACCGATACGAACCGGGACTTGATAGTGGGTGATCATGCAGCGTCCCAACGAACCATTGGAAATACGGTATTTATAGAAAATTGGAAAATTCTGTTCCAAAATCTGTTTGGTATCCCGGATACCTCCGGCAATGACAGCCCCACGAATACCTTTGGTCATTGCAGTGGCAGTCATTACACCGCCCCAGAGAGATGCCTCGGTATCTTCTGAAGTGTCCCAGACAACAACACCTTCCGGTTTAAAATCGTCAAGCATCTGTGCCCGGAAAGTCATTTCACCCTCGATCATTACATTGGGAGCGCTTTTTACGGTAAAAGCTTCGCCGCAGACGGTCATTTCATCACGCAGCGGCATGATATCACTGGGCAGATTCTGATTGAGCAAACAAAGTTCACGCATCACATCATTGATGCAACCAGTGTAAAGTTTTTCATAACGTTCGCAAAGTTCCTTGATAGGAATAGGAATTTCACAGTCAGGAATACGCTGACGGGTTGCGATAAGTTTATCAAGTTTCATCAATCCAGCTTCTTTTGCTTTTTCTCTCATGTCTTTCAGTGATGGCATATTCTTCTCCTTAATATAAAAATGTATTCTGTCAAATTTCTGAAATACCCGAAGGCGGTATTCCAAGAATACTTTCCTCGGATAAGTTTGAAACCAGCCATTTGCCGTTTCTTGTTCTGCATTCAATGCTTAATTGTTCCAAATCTTTCCATTGTGCAGGCTCTTTCGGATTACCGCTGACAACTCCATGAGCCCAACCTCTGGCTTGTTCCAAGGGCGTTTCTTCACGGAAAGAGACCGCCATAGAACGGGTATGGACTTTTTCCAGAGGGACATGGTAGATCCAATCAACTTCAGCCTCGTCGCGGTTGATTTCATAGAAAAACGCTCCCTGATTCAGGAAAAGACAATTCTGTTCCGGCAATCTCAAATAATATGGACTGCAAACCTTTTCCAACGCAGTTTCACTTTCAATATTCGGTGAAAACACTCTGACTTTATTCAGCGGAGCACTATCAGTAAAGGTAAATCTCAAAGACAAATATTCATCAAGACTTTTCCGTCTTTTGCACTCAAAACCATTCACTGCGTACTGGACAGAGATTTCAAAGAAGTCGCATGCGTTTGTATAAACCATAGAAAGTTCAACGCTCTCTCCTTCGTGATACAAAATGATCTGTTCTTTGAATAGATAATCCCGTTTTTTCAATGTATGAGAAATCGCTTTCCACTTGTATCCGCGGCTGTCGAAGTTCCGGCATTGCAAGCCATTGCTCAATGAGAGAAAATCGTCAGTACTACAATCAATAGATTCCCACTCTGCGCAAGTTTCCAGAAGATTGATCTGCCTCCACGGTTCAGCTTTGACAGGAACATAATCACCATTCAGTCTTATAAAAGGAAGCTGACTGCCGGACAGGTTCCACAATGGAGCATTTTCAGAGAAAACGGATTTCAAGGTTTGTTCGCAGTTGGAAACTATTTTTCGAACCTTGTCATCAATCACAACCCTGGGAATGAATGGCGGTGCTTCTATGGCAAAGTTCCGATAAAATTCACCCGGCCGTTCTCCTGCTGCAACCAGAACATCGTGCGATTCCAGCATACAGAGATTCTGTTCAAATTCAGCATCATAAAAATCAGGATCCAGAAGCTGTGCATTGCGGTAATAATCATTAAACGCAAAAATCTTTTCATAAGCACTCAGCATGTTGTCACGGTTCGGCTTGATGTAAAAATATGATTGCGACAACTGGTAATCGTCATGATTATAGCTATGGCAAACTGTTGCAGGCTGCTTCAAGTCATCAACTGTAACGAATCTGCCCCAGATTTGAGAATATTTCATGGATCGCACCATCAATTCGCGCATGGGAATCGTTGCAATGTCCATCATGTTGAACAAAAGCTGCTCGCCCTCACATTCTGCTGCACGATCAGGCAAATTGAAAAATATGTGCATTCCGGCTTTTGCATTTCTTGCATTTTCGCAGCCGATTGCTGGGATTTTCGTACTGGAAGGACTGCTCCAACTGAAATTTCTTTCTGCAACTGGTGTCGTCCCATGGTTTTGTGTTACATGAATAACATGTTCGTAACCAAACATTTTCAGAAGATCAGGCATTTGCGGAGAAAAAGCATTTTCCTGACATTCATACGTTTTTGGTTTCTTTCCGAAAAGCTGCTGGAAATGCTCAGATCCCTGCTGAAATTCCCGATACTGCATTGCAAGCGGCGAGAAAAGAGAAAAGGGAAGTGCATAAGTTCCATTGACAAGATCGATTTCTCCAGCGTTCCATGCTTGAACAAGTTCCTGCTGCAAGTCAGGTGATTTCTCAAGCAGATGAGACCAGCAGTTCATGCTTCCTTCAAAAGACGGACGCCACTGGTTTTCGTGGGCATCTTTCAGGAAATTGCGCATTCTGTCAATCAGATTTTGCGGCCACTCCACTTCAATGAACGGTTGACCATCCAGATAAACGCCGAAGTGTGGTGCTTCATAAAACAGAAACTCTGTATTGGAAAGATTGCGCCGGATATCTGCAAGAATACTGAATGCTTTTCTCAGATACTCATCAGGAGATGTTCCTTTGTTCCAAGCAGCTGCAGCCGACATAATCAGAGAATCCGGAAACTCAACAGCAACATTTTTCCGTTCAGCAAGACGCCAAATCAGAAAACGGTTCAAGCCGTATGACATAAACTCAAAAATACTTGCTTCATCACCTCGGCATTGCTGAACATCAAAACCGGCAGTCCGCAGCAATTCATTCAAAAGTCTAGTTCCGATTTTATAGCGTTCTTCAGGCATTTCATCAGAAATTCTCCAGAAGAAAGAGAATATCTCAAAACGGACAGAAAGATGATTCAATTCTTTATGAAGAGCGCTGAAATCTCCGATTTTCCAACCAGGTACAGGCTCGCCATTTTCTGCTGCATCATACTTCAAACCAACAGGATTATAAAGCCGTGCAACCGGTGTTTTGATCCGTTCTTTATAGCCGTCAAAGACTTTTCCGCAAGATTCCGGTCTGACAAAAATACCTGTCAGATCCTGCAATGGGAATTTTTCTGCGAGTTCGCTTGTTGCAACTTTGTCAGAAGTGATGATAAAGTCATCGCAAGAGATTTTTTCCGTTCCGTTTGCAGGATTTGGAACACCTTGAAGCAGAAGAAGATTTCGCGGATCGAAAAGCATACAATACGCATCGATCCAGCCGTACATATCTTCATAATTGATACGAGGCCGTTCTTCCTGAAAATGATCGGTTTTCGGAAAAAGAAAAGTTATTTTCTTCAACATTTTATTCCTCTGACTCTATCGTTCTTTTGATTCTTAAAGCGATACTTTCTGTACGCGCAGGTTTCCATCAGGTGAAAATTCATCTAACAGCGTTTTACCATTGAATCGAACCGCTGCAAATCCACAATGTGAAAATTCACAAACGATTTGACCATCAATTTTTACAATGCCTTTGGATTCTCCGAAACGGATTGGAGGTCTGGCTGCACCTGATTTTTCCTGACTGGACGGCGTATTGTTCCATCCGGCTGTTCCGGCTTTGTTCATCAGAGCCAAGACCCATTCGTCTGCATTCGCATCAGAGTGGAAGACTCTGTAAATGGAATTCGTTGAAACAACCTCAATTTTCGGAAGCGGAATCAGTTTTTGCAGGACTTTGATCAAGTTTTCCCGAGGATCAAAACAAGGCATCCAGTAGAAATTGTTTTTTCCTTTCAGTAGGAGAAGTCTGCCGTAATTATCATATTCCGCTTCAACTTCCGAATCTGAATCATACGGAATTTGTGCTTCAATAAAAAACGGTTCCCACTGATTGTACGCCAGCTGTACTTTTGCATTGGAAAGTCCACGGCGATATGCCGGAACTCCTGTAGAAGAGAAGCCGCTGTATTCATGGAACGGGACGGTTTTTCCATCAGCCGAGAAATGCGGATCGGGTCCAATAAATATCACAGGCAATCCGGCACTGGTGAATTCAAGCAGTTTTTCCCAAACGCCTTCGCACAAAACATGAGCGTAAGGAAGAATCAATGTCCGGTATTTTCTGCCATTTTCAGTAATCATGATGCCATTGGAAACTTTGGATCCCAACAGAATTTTGCTGCTGATCAGTTCCGGGAACATGGATGAATCTATCAGGAAAAGTGAAGTATTCTGATAGAACGCATAAACTGCTCTTGTGAATTCTTTCGGCAAAGAAGCGTAACCTTCATAGCCGTAATAAAGAGCAATTTCAGAGTCGCCGTCCATTCCGCTGCTGAAAGAATTCCAGAAATCCAATTTTGATGGAAGCTCATCTGTAAGGCGTTTCATTACACCAAATCTATGGTTGACCAGAGTTTCGTTGTAATCGCTGTAACCCATTGTAAACGAATTGATTTTAAACAACATTTTCAACGAGTTGAAGTAATCGCAGCAATAAGGATCCGGACGATACTGCCAATCATTATAATAAGCGTGATTTTTGTTGAGCCCCTTCTTCAAGCTATCCGCAATCACAAAGGGAAACAGTATCGTTTTCGGCTCATATTCATAGCCGCCATCGCTCCATGCTTCTGTCAGAAGCTCTCCCAAACGGAAGTGATCAAACACACCGGCAGACAAATCAGGCGGCAAGCCGCACCATGTCTGATGCGTTCCGAGCATGATATCTTTTCCGAAAATACTGAGTGCCAGTTCGTTGTGATACTTCTGAACATCGTAATGCATATCAGACAAAGTCCGGTAATAATCGCACCGCACCTTACATGAATGTGGATCAGAGTCACGAGTATCCAAATAAATCAAATGTTCTTCCAAATCATAGCCATTGCGTTCTCGGAAACGTTTGAAAAATGCGTTCCCGGAACGGAAAAAATCTGTACTTCCTTTGATCTTTCCCGGTTCATCCCAACCGATTCCGTCAATCTTGATCCCCTGATAGGATTCCAGCATCTCTTTGATCGTCTGATACAAGGTTCCGGAGGCGTGGTCGATGTTGCGATAATCATTCATCAATACATAGAAACGGACTTCGCCGGAGTAATCATCTGCCAGCTGACCTTCACAGTCAATGGCATTGCCTCCAACAGAACAATGCTGATGGATGAATGTAAAATTCTTTTCCGGAACAGGTTCTCCGGGTCTTCCTGTACAATACAATGCACTGATACGCAGCAGTTTCTGCTGTCTTGCTGAAGACGGAAGACGGAACACCGTTTGAAAATGACCTTTATCAGCTGTACATACGATCGGAAGAATACACTGGAGAGCGGCATCAGGATCGACAGCTGTAATGCTTTCAGAAAAATGTGTTGGATCTGTATCAAGATAAAATTTCATCCCGCACTGATGGACCATATCTGCAATTTTCTGAACCATTTTGCAAACTTGCTTGTCAAGTACATTCGGAATCATCTGACGCACGAGCAACACATACCAGACATATCCGGCATCGGCGGCTTCTTTGATATACGGAAATGCCAATTCAGGCTCTCTTAACCACTCAAGTGATGCAAAACCTGCGGCGATCTGACAGGACGGTTCCAACTTTTTGTCACAGGAAATCATTTCAAAATACCTTTGAATTGTGCGGCGTGTTTGTTATTGGTTGCCTTATTTACGGCTTCAACCAATTTTTCAGCTTCAGCACGTTTTTTATTCGCAACATAATATTTCAACAGACTCTTACATAAAAGAACCGTTGTAGAATGCTGAATAAGTTCTTGATCTCTGACTGTATTTTCAACAAATTCAGCCCATGCTTTTTTACCCTTTGAATATTCAACAAGGAGAGCTTCTGTAAAAGCAATGCGAGCAAGCCAGTCAGAACGGTCTTCATCTTCAGCAAGCTCTTTAGCAGTCTTGATCGTTTCTTCAGCTGCAGTATAATTACGAGCCTTGACCTGCAAAAAAATCAACTGGATCATTGCAGACATTTTCATATTTTTATTTTTTGTGCTTGGAATTGCTTTCTGAAGCATTTCACAACCTACCTTGAGATCACCACTGTTTCCTGCAGAAATACCGCCCAGAAACAGGGCATCATAACGCAGATTTTCGGGCAGCTTCTCATCTTTCAGCTGCAACTCGCTGTATTCACGACATTTCTTGAAATCATTCAACTTGTAATATCCGCTGATGAGCGCAGAATAAACATTGCGTTTTTGAGTAACTGTAAGAGAAGTGTCTCCGGCGACTGCTGCAAGTTTTTCAATGTTTTCTTTCGGATTCTTTCTCGCATTCGAAATCATGTCTTTCAATTCTGCAGGAGTAATTGCAGATACAACACTGCAGAGTGTCAAAATAACGAGTCCAACGGCTATTTTTTTCATTTTATTTTTCCTTTATAATTTGTTGATTCTATGCTTCTTTACAGAGCTCTTTGCCGGGACGGAGATCTTGAAAGATTTTCCACCGAAAAGAGGTGTGTTTTTAGGAGATGAAATCGTTGCTTTGATATCCTTATCTGTGGGATTGTGGATTTCAAGGAACGTATTTGCACCGGGAGAACGTCCATCAGCAACCAGAGTCAGCTTTAAAGCCGGATGATCTGCAACAAAAACATTACCGATCCAAATTTGATTTTTTTCTTCCACAGGCTCCTGGGTGTATGCAGTATTTTCATTGTCAGCAATACCGATAAAACGGAAATGAGGACGTTTCGTACTGTAAATTGCAGTACATCCATTGTCCAGAAGCCCCGACACCTTGATAGGAAGGTCTATACCGAATCCGGTTACAGGACCGATTTCGAACTTCGCTTCATTGTCTTTCGCATGAACTGAGAAGAATAGCGGCTCTTTTACTCTTTCGCCAACGCTGACCAGACTGGAATAGTTTCCGGCAATCAGGCTGGAAAGTTTTTCATATTTTTTCGGGTCTTTTGAATCTGAAACAACGTTCACGGAAACAAACGCATACTTGATACTTTCGCCAGCCTTAACTGCTTTTCCGGGTGTTCCGAAACCGAAACTCATTGCAGAAGAATTGGTAAAAAGATAACGCCAATCAGAATCGGAAACAGGGAATACTGCTGATGCGCCGACGGGAGACCACGCAGTTGTCGCAAATCCTCCGGGAGCAATTTGACCGAAAATTCTGATACGATCCGTTTTAAGAGCCCGCTGTACAACAACTCCTTTTTGAGCATCTTTTACGATCAGGAAAGAATCCTGAGAACCGATATTGCCTGGTTCTACAACAGTTTTTCCTATGATAAAAGGCATCGCAGCTGTCTTGGAGAAAGTGAAATCTTTTTTGAACTTGATTTCTCCGGTGATCAAACACATAGAACCATCATAGTTTTTCAAAGATTCGCCCAAACGCCGGTGATCCCATGCGATATGGAAATCTTGACGGTCTCTGAAATAATAAACGGTCTGGTGATGCGTGAAATATTCGTTTTCAGTAAGAACTTTCGGCGGAGACGGTGCCCAAGTGTGACCACGTCTGGAATTTCCGAAGCGTTCAACGATTTCATCCATTTTTGA
>JAZQYS010000148.1:0-2546 GCA_045633645.1 Victivallaceae bacterium
ATTGGCAAAGTGTACCACAAGTTCATTACTTCCCGTCTGAACAAAATCAGCAATGGCAATGGTATCACTGCCCCAGCAAATCCCTGCAAATTTTCCGTTGATTTCAACTTCGGCAACCCCTCCTGTCATGGAAAGTTCCAAAATCCGGGCAGAGCCATCAAATTCTGCACGATAGTCAAAATTACCGGTCTTTCCTGCAAATCCCTGCTTTGCCAAATCTCCCAATTCCGCAGCAGGCATAACTTGCTGTCTCAAATTGATCTCTGCTCCAAGTGGAGCGAAAATTGAATTGTCAAATGCCAAAGTTCTTCCGCTCCATTCTTTTTCAAGCAACAAAACTTTACCATGAGGCAGAGTAAATGTTTCAGGGAAAGCATCCCCTCTGAATACTGCAGTTTCTGTTATAGGATCAACTATAAAAAGATTTGGTTCTGGAAATGAACAGTATAGTTTCATCGGTTCACCCGAAAGATTTTGGAGGAACCATGAATTATTTCCATTATTTTTTGAACGTTTAACTACCAGCAGTTCTTCAGGGAAACCAGCTGGATGCGGTATTGAATCAAGATCACTTTCGCCCAAAATATTCATACCGGCAATCTTTGCAGTAGTTTGCTCTGATAATGGAAGTGCAGTACAATACACAATATTGGTATAACACATTTTTCCTGCGTGCAATACTGAACCATCACGGACAGAAGTTTGAATTTGTGCTTCTTCTATCAAATCAAAATCAATATGGCGGCGCATCATTTGCATAATCAGATTTTGCAGCATCAAATCTGCTTCCGCCATTTTATCTGGATTTCCAGTTAAAGTTGCACCATTCTGCATGGCAATAAGAGCATCTGGTACAATTAAAACTGTTTCCGGCATACGCTGCATCGCCTCAATACGTTCTGCCAGGCGGCTCCAGACAGGAAGCCGCTTTTTTAACATCTGCCAATACGGCTGTTGAATAAAATAACTTGGGGGACAGTCCTGCTCCGCTTTGCCCTTAAGTGTATAATAAAATGCGTGCGGAGTAAGCAGGGTTTGTCCCATTGCGATATCAAAAAGAGTCTGCGGCTCAAGAAACTCAACTGGCATATTCCAACCGAGAAATGCCCATATTTCTGATGAAACCTGTTTGACTCCGCTGCGATTTGCAACGGAAGAGGCGGTTAGATAAGTATATAATGGATAACACCACCTTTCCGAACCGTATGGCTTGATTCGGTACTCATCACCTGTATATGGACGCTTTAAATAACCTAAATCTCTCATATCCAGTAAATAATCATCAACTGACGGAATATCTTCAGCCAGATAATACGGTTCCGGAGAACAATAATTTTTAACCGTACGGCTGCGAGGTCCCTCATCGCCGCAAAGATGTCCGAGATAAACAAGGTCATGATCATGGCACCATTTTTGCTGGGGCTTGATGAAGTTTTCAATAAAAAGTTTTTGAGCTGCACGATAATATTTTTTGCGAAATTCCGCACTGCCCGGCTGATCAATTACGAGTTTTCCCAGATGATTGCGGTACGATGAACCCAACTCATTTTCCAACGCTTCAGACCAGACGAAGGAGTTTTCATTCCAGACGAGGAAACTCTCATCATCAGTATAAACCGCCTCTACGGTATTACCGAAAAATCTGCCTATCCGCTTGGCATAAAGTTCATGATTCAAATTCAAAAAATATTTTACCGTATCAGGATTAAGCGTATCGACGTGTTTCGGATTAAGGTGCAGTTCAAAACGCAGAACAGGAGTTCCCGGAGTCAGCTCTTTTTCGGATACAACTGTTGTTCCATCCGCGGAAAAAGAGGCGAATGCAGTAATTTCAGGGTCGCTTGGGACTACGGAAAAATGCAGACTTTTCTGAACCAGATCAGTCCGGTTTTTCTGCACACGCATTCCGGCATTGCCGCTTGGAAAACCGTCTTCATCATAAAGCCAGACTTTCAGATTTCTTTTGCTGGCTTCTTCACAGGTGAATTCAACAAGGTCAAGCCAGCGGTCAGAAAGATATGGTATCTGATTGCCTTTGCGTGAATGCAAGGCAAATCCTTTGCAGCCAGAATCTGCAATCTCATTGAGTTGATAAATTATTTCTGATTCTTCTTGAACTCCATTCCAGAACCAGAAAGGATAAAATCCTGCTTGTGGTATTTTCATTTGTCCTCCATATTCCAACAGTGAAGCATTGCTTTGGCAATCAGCTGAACTGATTGTGGTGTGTGATGAAGTCCATCACAAACATCAAGTTCGGTACCGAACATACAATCGGTAAGTGCTTCTGCCTTAATTAGCTCGTAATAATTCGCAGTACGGTCTTCATCAGTCTGCCGATTTTGCCAGCGGAAGCGGTTGTTCCAATAACTATCTGCTGAGCAGTAAAGCTGTCCGGAGTGCTCGGCAAAATTCACATGCTTTACTCCGGAAATATGAGCCAGTCCAACGGCTTTTTTTACATCCATATTTTCAGAGCAATATGCCAAACTGGTATGCAGATGAAAATCTGTAAGATCAGGAATTTCTGGAATACCCAGTTGAAT
>JAZQYS010000149.1:0-2023 GCA_045633645.1 Victivallaceae bacterium
GAGTATACTCTTTTTTCAGATTTTCGGGCAGAAGTTCAAACGCCTTGAGCAGATTCAAGTGATTTTTGCCGGGGTGTTCAATGCGCGAAATGTAGAGAATCTGCTTTTTCTTCTCTGTTTCAACAGATTCCGGCGGCGTAAAACCGTTGTAAACGACGGCAATTTTTTCGTCAGGGATATGCCAGTATTTTATTAAATCGTTCCGGGTTGATTTGCTGATTGCAACAATGCTCTGCGCTTTGCGGACATAATGCGGCAGCACCTTTTTGATGTAGAACATTCTGAATTTATCATATTTCACCGGCACATGATACTGTGACAAATCATGCACCACCGCAATCGTAAATATCGGATACCGGCAGAACACTCTGCGGTTGGCGGCAAGCATGATACAGAAATCAAATTTTTTCCAGTTTATTCTGAACGGCAGAATAAAAAGACTGTAGAGCATGGAAAATAATGCGCGCCGTTTTTTGATACGGATAAGTTCAAAACGGTCAAACTCCTTTGCTCCGTCATCTTCAACAATCAGGGTCAATTCATGCCCCTGCTGCTCAAGGGATTTGACCACCTCACGAATATAAACGGAAATCCCGGATTTACCGTTGTCAAAAGGAATTGCGGAAAGCAGAATTTTCATTTCAAAACCGCCTCAAGTTTCTTAAAGTTTTCAATAAAATTCTCTTCTGAAAATTTATGTTCAGCCAAATACATGCCATTTTCTCCGAGTTTTTTCAACAGACCGTCCTGTAAATAAAACGCCGATAACCTCTCTGCGGCAAAGGCAAGATTTTTTTCGGGAATCAAACAACCGCATCCCTTTGAAAGATACTCTCTTACGCCGCCGAGATCAAACGCCGCCACCGGCACACCGTGTGCCATGGCTTCAAGTCCGACCAGTCCGAAAGGCTCCTGCCAGCGAATCGGGAAGAAGAAGACATCGCAGTTATCCCATAACTTTTCCGTATCGCTGACAAAACCGGTAAAGTGTACTTTATCACATAATTTGAATTTTTCAACCATATTTTCCAACATTATCCGGTCTTTACCGTCTCCGGCAATGGTACACTCAAAAGGAATATCCAGTTTTGCAAGCGTTTTAAGCATAAGATCTGCTCCCTTGCCGCGAATGAGCTGCCCGAGAAAAAGTATACGCAGCACTCCGTCAGGCATGAAAACATGCTCTTTTTTGACCGTTTTGATAAATGCGGGAATTTTGGCAACATTTTCAAAACCGTTCTTACGCAGATTTTCTGCCATGAAGTCCGACAGAACCAGTGCGGGAAATTTTCTGTATTCCTCCAGCGGCGGCGCAGCATTGCGTCCGAGAGAACAGAGTTTGCAGATAAATTTATTGTATTTTCTGTGACAGTTTATTCTGCCGACAGGCATATAATAATGGTGCCGCTGACAGTAAATATTGTGGTCATGTGCGAAAAAGAAAGTTTTTCCAACAGGCATGAATTTCAAAAATTCAACACCGATAATGTTGTGGATGATAACAATATCGGCAGTTTTCAGCAATCCGTTATCAGGAGAAAATTTTTCTGTACTGTCAAACGATGAAGAAAAAAGTGTCTGCTCTCTGCCGCCCTCTTCAGTATAAAGATAATGTACCGTAAAACCATTGCGCCGCAGAAGATTCGCGCTGTTTTGCATATAGCGTTCAATGCCGCCGATAATGCCGTTGTATTTACCGATGTAGAGAATATTTTTCATTTGGTCAACTCCCGGTAGATATCGGTCAATTTCTGTGCAATCGTCTGCCAGTTGTATTCTTCAGCAGTTTTTTTGCCGCCATTGACAAGTGTTTCACGCAAAGAGCAAAGTAAATCGTATGCGGTCAATAATTCTTCAACATTGTTATCTTCAAACAGCAGAGCGTTTTCGCGGTCAACAAGAAAATCTCTCAAACCGCCGACTGCTGAGGCAATCAACGGGACTTCTGCATCCAGAGCCTCAAGCGCGGCAATGCCGAAGGGTTCGTGCCGTGAGGGCAGAATAAAACAGTGTGCCGTCTTAA
>JAZQYS010000150.1:0-4995 GCA_045633645.1 Victivallaceae bacterium
CTCAAAAACGATACCGGTGTAATGATCCGTCAGAGTGTTGTTACTTTTTTTTTTGATCTTACCGATACCGGTGTAAGTGACGGACTGACGGATAACAACTTTCTTTCCGTTGGGAATGTTGAAACGGTACAGCGGCTCAACGGTAAGGATACCGGCATTTTCACGCCAGAAGTGGACACCGTAACAACCTTTATCAAAAGAGAACTCCAATGCCTCTTCTTCGCCGAAAGATTTGACGGCAAAACGGACTTTTTCACCGTTCCAGTTTTCCAGTTTGGCGTTGGAAAACTCAAGTTTTGCCCCCTTCTTGTGCCAGAGGGTGGAAACCGGGGAACCGACGGGAGAAATGAGTTTTCCGGAAGAAATTTCAACAGCGGCACCGGGCAGTTTGTCTTCGGGAATCAGCGAACCCATCATCGGAATATTGCGGATACGGGCAAAGAACTCAATGGCATTGCCGTTGTGGTTTTTGTTGATGATCTCCCATTCACAGTTGACAGTATTGCCGCCGTTGGCAAGGGAAATTCTCCTGATGATTTCAACGCCGGTGTATTTTTCCGCATCGGGGTTGGCATCTTCGGGAGCAGGAACAACGTAATTAAATTCAATACTGCCGCCCTTTTTCTTTGCGGTGAACTTTTCACGTCCTTTGAGGAAAGGCACGACCAGTTCTCCGAGATTTCCCCGGGTCCCGCGCAGATTCAAAATATCATTGAGCGCAGAAGATGCTGAACGCCAGCCCATGACAAGAGCCTGATTCTCAGCATTGATATAAATACTGCGTTTGCCGCCGTCAAGTTTGAGCATAGCGCGCTTTTCAGGGCGCAGAAGACCGTAATTCAAACTGTTATCGGCTTTTTTACCTGAAGAAGATTTGAGGAATTTCTGCAGTTCTTCTGTGATTTTTCCTGCAGCAATAACTTTATTATGAACAGAAAACTCCCAGATACCCGCATCAGTTGCCTTGATTTTAACCAGATATTTGCCGTTGGCACTGCGTTCCGGACGAGAGCAGCCGGTAAGTGCCGCCGGAATCAATTTGGCATTTTCGGGTTCAATTTCAAGAATGACATCTTCGTCGGGGTGATAGTTGAGAACAGTCAGCAGCAGTTTATCGCCCATTTTATGAACCGTGTGGCGCAAGTGCGGCGTAAAATCCGGTGTCTGAAGAATGAATTTTTCTCCGTCATCAGAAAGTTCGCGTTTAACGGTATTTTTTGCAGTGAATTTAACGGCGTTATCACAACGTGTACCTTTGAAATAGTAATTTTCAGCGGCACCGATGATTCTTGAAGCGCGGACCATGCCGTGCAGATAAGCACCGTCAAAGAAGTCGTTGGGCCAGAAACCGATACCGACACTGCCGAGCATGGCGGTCGCAACGATATTGAGTTTCACGCCGTCGGGCGTATAACGGATATAGAAACGTCTGCTGGGCTCGGTGGGGTCAATGAAGGGAAACCAGGGCGTTTTGATGTGTTTGCGGTTGAAGACGGTGTTGTCGTAGTAACTTGTACCCTCAAAATAGGGCATATTGCGCATATAATCAAGTCCGATATTGTCGCTCAAGCGGCAGTCAACAGCGCACCAGTCGGCAATGACGGAACCGGTGTGATGCAGAACATCTGTCACAAGAGAAACTTTTTTGCCGGGGAAATATTTGCGGCAGGTATCGTGATAAAGTTTGATGATTTTGCGGTGCTGTTCCACACGGAACTTAAACCAGGTGCCGCTGTGACGTGAAAGAATCTGTTCACGGGTCATGGGTCCCTTGAGTTTTGAGAAAGCATAGAAGTCTTTGAGACAAACCGCACAGAAACAGGCGCGGTTGGGATGCGGTTCAAAGTCAAAATCAATAATGTCAATCGGAGATTTTCCGGCACGTTCACGCAGAAGTGTCGGAAAATAGTTATCCCAAATGAAACCTTCGGGGTCGGAAATAACGTAACTGGGGCAGAGCGTTTCCTCAGGTTCTCTTGCGGAGCGGGGAACGCAGATGGGGAATTTGACTTTTCTTGCTTTGGGATCATTCTGTTTCCAGCGGGCAAATCCCAAACGGGGCATACTGATATGGCTGCCGATTTCCATGGATTTTTTGAATCCGGCAGTTTTTTTGCCGAGGATCGACCAATCCGTGTGACGCCACGCCCAGGGGTCAATGCAGATGATCCGGTTTTTTGAAAGATTTTTCCAGAGATTGATATGCTGATCTCCCATAAACTCCGGCGCACCGACAAGGTTGGGAACAAATGTGGGACAGATGATGAACTTTTCAGGAACTTTACCGCTGAAAGAAAGCGGGGGAAGTGTTTCCAGATTCAGCGGCTGGGGCATATTGCCGTCAGCATACCAACGGCCTGCGCCTTTGGTTCCTGCCTTGCCCGTTGCTTTGACAAAGATGCGGTAGGAGTTGTTCCATGCTCCCCACTCTTTGACAACTCTTGCCGGCAGAACCATGGTGTAGCAGGTCAAACCGTTGGCAAGTTTTTTCACCAGCGGTTTTTCATTTTTCCAAATCCATGGCTCTTTTTTATCCTCAGCAGGACGGGTTGCGGCGCCGCCAATTACTTCAAAACCTGCGGGCAGCTCAAAGGTGACAGTCTGCTTTGCGGGTTTCTTTCCGGTGAAAGTCAAATCCCAGGTGGCGACAAAGTTTTTGGCAATGCGGTACTTGCCGTTCTGAAATTCAACGGGAAAGAGATTTACTCTGTTTTTTTGCACAACCGGAGCAGGAGCTGCATCGGCTTTGACTTCTTCAAGAGAAAAGTCGGCAAAGTCCGCCGTACCGGTTGCGAAGGTGAGAGAAGGATACAGAGAAACATACTGTCCGGGTTTGAGTTTTCCGGTTTTGAATGTGCCGCGATACTGGGTCCATCCGGTGGTGCCCTCGATCATGTGCCACATTTGAGCAGCACCCGCAAAGAGGTATTTCCCTGCGGTGAAACTGATTCCTGCGCCGTGGGTGACTTTATTGGGCAGCTGGCGTTTCACATCCTTTGTCCGCATACGGAACTTGAACATATAGGTCGTATCAGATTTGAGTTTGACCTGCTGTACGCACATGGTGGCGAACTTGTTGTCCTTGGTGTTTGAAAGAGAAAGATAGTACATATCCCCCTCTTTTTTGATTTCGCGCGTACCGGGCGTCTTGGTCCAGCTGGCAAAAGTCCAGCTTCTTGCCCCCTTGGTAAGGTCACCGTTGGTGATAAGATTTTCTGCCGCAAGTGTCAACATACACAGCAGAAATCCGGATGTGATCCATTTTTTCATACACACTTTCCTTTTTTATTTTGGTGAATTGTTGAATATTTATTTTTTGATTTTACTGATACCTGAATATGTTGCCGTCTGGCGGAAAACCGCCTTTCTGCCGTGGGGTATATTAAAGAAATAAACCGGTTCAACGGTGAGAATGCCGTCACTTTCGCGCCAGAGATGGATACCGTTGCAGAAGTCATCGACGGTGAATTCCATACTTTCCTCTTCGCCGCAGGCTCTGACACTGTAACGGACCTTTTCACCGTTCCAGAAAGCCATATTCGCCTGGGTGATACCTGTTTTCTGTCCCTTTCTGTACCAGAGGGTCGAGCCTGAAAATCCGACGGAGCAAATGTGGTTTGCTGAATAAACTTCGGCAAAAGCGCCCGGCATTTTTCCTTCGGGGATCAGGGTTCCCGCCATGGGGATATTGCGGACTCTTGCAAAGAATCCAATGGCTTTGCCGGTGACACTCTTATTGATAATCTCCCATTCGCAGTTGACTGTATTGCCGCCGTCGGCAAGAGAAATTCTCTTGATGATTTCAACGCCTGTGTATTTTTCAGCATCAGGATTGGCATCTTCGGGCGCGGGAACAACGTAAGAAAATTCAATACTTCTGCCCTTTTTCTGTGCCGAAAACTTTTCCTGCCCTTTGAGGAAGGGAACCACAAGGGCTGCCAGATATCCGCGATTGCCGCGCAGATTCAGGACATCATTGAGGGCAGAGGCGTTTGAACGCCAGCCCATGACAAGAGCCTGATTGTCAGCGTTGATGTAAATACTGCGTTTGCTGCCTGTAAGTTTGAGCATGGCGCGTTTTTCAGGACGCAGCAGACCGTATTCCAGATGGACGTCACCTTTTTTTCCGGATGAGGATTTGAAGAAGTTCTGCAGTTCTCTGGTGATTTTTCCGGCGGAAATGGCTTTGTTATTGCCTGCAAACTCCCAGACGCCTGCGCTGCGGGCCTTGATTTTGACAAGATATTTTCCGTTGGCACTGCGTTCAGGTGCGGAACAATTTGCAAGTGCCGCCGGGATCAGTCCGGCATCATTGGGTTCAATTTCAAGGATCACATCTTCTTCGGGGTGATAGTTGAGGATGCTCAGCAGGAGTTTGCCCTCCTTTTCGTGGACCGTATGGCGCAGATGCGGCATGAAATCAGGCGTATGCAGAATAAAATTCTCTCCGTCATCAACAAGTTTACGTTTGAGCGTATTTTTTGCCGTGAATTTAACTTTTCCGTCGCAGCGTCTGCCGTTGAAGTAAAAACTTTCTGCCGCGCCGATGATTCTTGAAGCGCGGAGAATGTTATGCAGATAAGCTCCTTCAAAGAAGTCGCGGGGAGAAAGACAAATACCGACACCTCCGAGCATGGCGGTCGCAACGATATTGAGTTTCACGCCTTCGGGCGTATAACGCATATAAAAACGTTTATCCGGTTCGCAGGGGTCGATAAAGGGAAACCACGGCGTTTTGATGTGCTTGCGGTTGAACGCAGTGTGGTCAAAAAAGCTCGTACCCTCAAAATAGGGCATATTGCGCATATAATCAAGTCCGATATTGTCGCTCAGGCGGCAGTCAACGGCGCACCAGTCAGAAAGCATGGCGCCGGAATTGTGCAGGATATCCGTGATCAGGGTCACTTTTTTGCCGGGGAAGTGCTTGCGGCAGGCGTCGTAGTAACGCTTGATGATCTTGCGGTGCTGTTCCACACGGAACTTGAACCAGATGCC
>JAZQYS010000151.1:0-2416 GCA_045633645.1 Victivallaceae bacterium
CATCTTCACCAAACTCCAGAAAAGCCTTGCTTGTGAAGACGTTTCATTAGCTAACGCTCCATTCCACTTGTGAAGTCGCTCATTTCATTCGCTTGTGAAGTTGCCGCCTGTCGGCGGGTGGATGTGTTGGTTTTACAGCGCGGCTTTGCCGCTTAATTTCTTTTATCTCAAAAGCTGTTGATTTTGAACACTATCTCAAATCCGGTAGTGGTCACGCCTTCGCCAAGCGGCATTTTTAATATTCTACTGGCTAATACCCCTTTTATTGAGAATTCATCGAAAATATGAATAGGCCTGTAGTCTGGGCTAACTCTCATCTACCCATATAGGGAACAGAGCCTTTTCTTTTATTTGCAACAAATTTGCAAAGATGATGCCAACGGGATTTTTATCCGGCTTTTGCCGTAACCGCCGCGACACACCTCTTAAAACGCAAAAAATTTTCCTTCCGCAGTTGTAAATGCCTGCGGGAGATGGTATATTACCGATGAAGGTATATATGGAAATCGTTTACAGAATATTTACTTGGATTATAAGTGGAACTGCGTGGCTTTTGCTGATGCTGGTCTTTGCTCCATTTGTGGTTATAACTTTGGATTGCTGGAGCTGGATAATTTTGCCATTGATTTACGTTGGATTGCTTTTTTACAGTTGGAAACGCAAAATCAAAAAAGATACCCTTTCTGAACCAACTTGCTTTTCTAAAAAACAAAGTGCTTTGATTTGGATTGGTATTCTTCTGATTTTATTTTCCGGTTTGAAACTGATTACCTTTGCCTGTAATGCCTCCAAGTATGTCTGCGGAATTAAAGTTGATTATTATTTTGCTCCGATACTTTTAATGGCGGCCGGGATGACTGTTTTTCGCCCGTTCAAAAGACACGAAAAAGGAAGTTCCTTCGGAATTACGGGCATCCTAATTGGCGTACTGTTATTTTTTATTTCTATGCTTTATAATGTTTCCAATTACGATTTTACCGGCGATAAGTTGCCGATAGGTTACGAAATGCCATCTGCAATGCAGGAGAGATTTTTTCCGGACGGAGCTTATAATTTTGAAATCAAAGGCAAAAGTATGATGTTCGCAAATTCTGCGGAATGGAGCTGCAATGTTTCAGAAAAAGATTTTGAAAAATTTCGCAAAAAACACGGATATAACTTTGTTTTGAACCGCACAGATATCAACGAAGACAAGGAGTTCGGTCCGCTGAATTATTCTGATGATACTTGGCAGAAACCGTATTATTTCTACAATAACCGCCACGCTAACGGCGGCGGCCTGACCATGCGTTATTCCGTTCCTGAACAGAAATTATATGGACGTTATTCCAATCGCTGATATTTTCGCAGTTGTAAACGCCTGCGGGATATGGTATATTACCTATGAGACGGTTGATTTGAGTATGGAGGAACGGAATATGAAAAAATTCATGATTTGCAGTATTCAGTGCGTTTTGATAATCGTTTTCCTCGTTGGATGCGGCGGGATTCCTGAACGTAATTATATCGGCATGACCAAAGCAGAAGTTGCGGCACATCTGGAAAAACATGCCTTCCGCAGCCGCTGGAGCAGAAACCGGTTTGACATTGCAGTGCCGCGAAGCAAAATTTTCTCTCATTCGTTCCGTAATGCACAGGAAGTAGCGAAAAATCAATCCGTAATGTCTGCGGATCAATGGAATTGTGATTTCTTTCCGCAAAGACATTGGCTTCTGGGATGGAACGGAATTTTTGCCAAATGGTATTGCGTAAATCTTAAATTCAAAGCTGGACGGGTTATTGAGCAACGCAATTTGAGAAATTACTATTGGGTCAGAGGAAATGCTGGACAATCACCCTATCCGAATTATCCGAAAAACTTTCATAAGGTCAATAAAAATCTTTACCGTTCCGGTCAGCCGGATGAGGATGAATTTTTTTCACTCTATACCTTCAACGAAATACGCAGCGTGCTGAACCTGCAGGAAAACAACAGCGACAAAGATGAGATTGATGCCGTCAATAAAGGATGGAAAAATGCGGTTTCTTTGTATGAGATCCCCCTTGATACCGGAGAGATCACCGAAGCGGATCTTTATAAAATTCTGACGGTCACCCGTGATGCTCCGAAACCCTTATTGATCCATTGCTGGCATGGCAGCGACCGCACCGGATGTGCCGTTGCCGCATACCGCATCGTTTTTGAAAATTGGAGCGTGGAAGATGCCGTTTCCGAATTGATGAAACCCCAATACGGTCATCACAAAAACATTTACACCAATATTCCCGAATTGATCTGCAAAGCCGATTGGAAAAAGATCAGGACAACTATTTTGAAGAAGGAAAAATAATCATGTGGAAAAAGTTTGTATTACTGACGGCATTGACACTTTTGTCCTTCAATTTATTTGCCCATGGTAACGAGTGGATTGGTGCC
>JAZQYS010000152.1:0-3632 GCA_045633645.1 Victivallaceae bacterium
AGGCAAAACAGCTGGGGAAAATTATCAATCCGGCGCAGACAGCCACCGCCGTATCAAAGATGATTATCCACAATCCTTCACCGGGCAGAGAACGCTCTTTGCTGAAATAGCTGCCGCAGATGGCGATACTGCCGATGCCCAGACTCAGGGTAAAAAATGCCTGACTCATAGCGGCGTGACCGGTTTCCAGAAAGTTGTTGCCGGCAAATTTTTCAAAAGAGGGCATCAGAAAGAACTTGACACCGACCGAAGCATTGGGCAGACAGAGGGATTTGATGACCAGAACCAGAAGAAGAAGGAACAAGCCGCCCATCATCCATTTGATACTTTTTTCAATGGTTTTGCGGATACCGCCGAGACAAATGACAACGGTTGCGGTGAGCATAATAAGGGTGCAGACGATCTGAGTTAACGGTTCCTTCAGAAATGCCTGAAAGTATTCTGAATTAAGAGTTGCGCCGCCTTTCAGATATTCAATGGTATAAGCGAGCAGCCATCCGGTGATGACGGTGTAAAACGAGAGCAGAATGAAACTTCCTGAAAAGAGAACAAGCGCAGGGATATACCAGGGCTTTTTTGCTTTTGAAAGGGTCAATTTCTTAAACGCGCCGGGATAGGTGCTTCTGCCTGCTCTGCCCAGAGCCAGCTCCATCATCATCACGGGAAATCCGAGAAAGACGAGAAAGAACAGATAAAGCAGAACAAAAAGTCCGCCGCCGTATTGTCCGGCAACGTATGGGAAACGCCAGACGTTTCCAAGTCCGATAGCACAACCGGCTGTCATTAAAATAAATCCCAGACGGGACGCAAACTGTTCACGTTCATTATCCATTTTTCACCCCACACAAATCAACCTTTTTTCAGAGCAATTCATCATCCTTGACAACACGCGGCACGGAAACATCTTCCACAATCGGAAAAGAAAGTCCGGTCTTTTTGACAACAAAACGCACCAGATTGGGAATCGGCAGCGTGGTCACAATCGAAAGAATGATAATCGCATTAAAGAATGTATCATTCAAAATACCGATATCTTTACCGATGGCAGCGGCGGCAAGAGTCGCCGAAAGCTGCGGCACAGTCATCAAGCCTGCGGTCAAGCCGGCTGCGCTGTTGAAGCCGGTTATACGCATGGCAAGGAATCCGGAGGCAACTTTGCTGCCGACAAGCAGGATTACGGTCAACAGAACAATGCCCAGACTTCCGTTTTCTCCGAAAGCGGAAAAATCCGTTTTCATACCGATTGAGACAAAGAGGAACGGAATCAGAAATCCGTATCCGATACTTTCAAAACGGCGGAAAAGAAGCATATCCGCCCTTTTCACGACCCTTGCCAATCCGAGACCGGCAATAAAGGCACCGACAACGAGGTTGATTCCGAAAAGTTCACCGACAACGACAACGGCAAGAATAATCAGCAGAATGATGGTGACAAGGATATCTTCCCCGGGGGTGAATATTTCAAGCAGTTTCCGGCTGAGGCGGTCAACCAGAAAGACGCTCAGAACAAGATAGACCAATACCAGCAGCAGAAAAACGGGCATGAAACTGTTGCCGAGTATGGAGCTGTCCATGTGGTCAAAGATGGAAAGCGTTCCTTTGACAATCATGTGCGAAATATTCTGATTCTGACGGAATATCTGCACACTGACCGCCAGCAGAATGATACTGGCAATGTCGGTAATAACAGTGGAAATCAGTACGGCAGCACCGAATTTTGTTCTGGACATTTTCAGTTCACGGATAACAGGGAACACAATACCGACAGAGTGCGATGCAAACAAAGACGCATAAAGCAGCTTGCCCGCAAGTTCATTCGGGCAGTAGTAATTGTAAAGCACATATCCTGCGACGGCAGGTATCAGAAAGGTGAGAATACTCAATGCGATGACGGAGTTTTTAACCGATTTGATCAACTTGAAATCCGCTTCCATACCGGCAAGCGCCATAAGGAACATCAAGCCGAGCGAACCGAGAGAATCCACCAGAGAAGAAAAATGGCTGGCAGTATTTGCCGCATAAACAGAAGCATCCACAGAAGGATCACGCAAAAAACTCAAACTTTTTGAAATCAGAGCAATCAAGTCAATTCCGACTCCGGTGGGACCGATCAGCATACCGACGACAAGCAGTGCAATAACCGACGGCACGCCGAAACGCCGCATGAGAAAGGGAACAACGCCCATAAAGGCGATAAAAGCAATAAAAAGAATCAAAAACGAACTGTTGCTCATTTTTCCTCCGTTTTCTGCGGAAAAATTATTCTGTTTTTCCCGTTATTCCGCCATCGCGGGACAGATTTTTTCTTACTTGTACGACAATGTTGTTAATATATAACTTTCTGTATGAGTTGTCAACTTGAAAAAACCAGTATTCAGCAGTATTTTATTTCTGTGTTATAATAAAAAACAAGGAAGAAGAAAATGAAATGTGCAAAATGCGGACGTGATGTCCCCCAAAATTCGCCGACTTGTCCCTGGTGTGCGGCAGGCTTCAAATATGAAGTACCGCGTCAGGAAAACAAAGTTCGCTGCCCGCAGTGCGGTTCTTCTGATATTTCTGCGGTACGCCGTAATTACAGTCCGGGCTGCGGCTGTCTGGGACTGCTGCTTTTCGGCTGGATCGGTCTCCTGATGGGACTGCTGGGTGCCGGAAAAGTTGATCTGGTCTGCCGCAACTGCGGAACACAATGGGAAGCGGGAAATCCGCGAAACCGCCGAAGTACCGGCTGCTGCACGCTTCTTTTGCTCGTTATCGTCATTCTGCTGCTTGCTGCTGTTGTGTAAATTCCGGAGGAAAAAATGGCTCTTTTTCAAATTGGATACGCTTCAAGTGTTCTGAGAAAACAAATGGCTTTCAATGCGGTTTTCCCGGACAACGTTATTGCGGAAAACAAAAAGTTTCCCGTAGTCTATCTTCTGCACGGTCTCAGTGATGACCACACCATCTGGCTGCGCCGCAGCAATATTGAACGGTATGCCACGCTTTACGGCACAGCCGTCATCATGCCCGACGGCGACCGCAGTTTCTATACAGATATGAAACACGGCGGTGCGTGGTTCAAAGCCGTCTCTGAAGAGCTGCCTGAGTTCGTCAACAGAATGTTTCCCGTCAGCACCGAAAGAAAAGACACCTTTATCGCCGGACTTTCAATGGGCGGTTACGGCGCCCTCAAAACCGCGCTGCATTTCCCGGAGCGTTTTGCCGCCGCCGGAATCATGTCCGCCGTGACGGATATTGTTGAAAAGTTTTCAAACGACGTCTTTGATCAGCACCTGTGGCAGGATATTTTCGGTTCCCCTGAAGAAACCGTTGCCGACGGCAACGATATTTTCACACTGATCAACAAAGTTTCTCAGCAGGAGCAGAAACCGGACATCATCCATTTCTGCGGAAATGAAGATTTTCTCTTGAAAGACAACCGCAAACTCCGCGATGCACTTGAAAGTTTGAACTGGCAGAACTATCTTTATCAGGAAACACCCGGTGCCCACTCATGGGAGTTCTGGGACAGACATATTCAGGATATTTTGAAACATTTTTTCAAAGGAGATAAATAATGGATAAAAACTGGAAAATCGAAACACTCGCCGTTCAGGGCGGATATGAACCGGGCAACGGCGATCCGAGAA
>JAZQYS010000153.1:0-2440 GCA_045633645.1 Victivallaceae bacterium
CGTCCCTGGTTGATATCGCAGAGAGCGACCAGTTCGGAATGATCTTTGTAGTCACCGCCGCAGAGAGCAGAGATGTACATGTCGGAGCGTCCGCCGGTTCCGACAACAGCAAAACGTTTCTTGGCCATATTTTATCCTTTCCTTTGTGGAATAAATTAAAGGGCAATGCATTGAATATAGCACAGCCGTAATTTTTTTCAAGATTATTTTACCGTCAGATGTTAATAATCCGTGTTTTTTTGAACAGAAATATGTTTTTTTTCGCTTTTGACTTGCAAAAAACACCTTTTTGTGCTAAAATATTAGAGGTGTGATATAGGGCAGACTATAGCAGGGGTTGTGATGACAGTATTAAACAAGTCGGAAATGATTGCCAATGCGCTTTTTGACCGGATACGTTCCGGCGAACTGACGGGGCAGCTGCCGTCGGATAAAAAAGTGGCTGAGGATTTCGGTGTTGCATTGATGACAGCGACCAGAGCTTTGACGCTTTTGCAGGAAAGAGGAGCCGTTGTGCGTATTCCGCGCAAAGGAACTTTTGTTCTTGCAGGAGATGCCAGGGAGTTGACGGTCAGTTGTCTTCCGCGTTTTTTTGAAATCTTCCGCAAATGGATGCAGATACATCACCCTGAAATTACGTTGAAACATCAGCCGCCCCGCAGCGGGTACAGCGGTGATTGGCGCGTTATGACGACGTATTCTATTTTTACATCTTATAACGTGGAAATCAGTCAGTTTTCAAAATTGAGAGAGGAACGCTTGCGTCAGTCCGGGCGTTTCTGGGATAAATTATGTGATTTGTACCACAAAGACAACCGTCTTTACGGAGTGCCTTATTTGTTTTCTCCGGTTCTTCTGCACTACAACCGCAGTTTGATGCGTGAAATCGCGCCGGACTTTGATCCGGTTGCTCTGGATTGGGATACCTTTACCGGACTTCTAGAAAAAGCTGTTGATGCCGGTTTTAACGGAATTGATCTTCTGTGCTATGCCCAGACATTTTTCTTTAATATGGTTTACTGCTTGGCCGGACACTCTCCTGATGAAAGTTCTGTGCTTAAAGCGGCGGATTTGTTCAAAAAAATCATTGCTTTTCAGGGGAAATCCGGTATCGAGAAAGAAACGTTTTCAAAAGGCAGGACACTTTTTGCACTTTCCCCACGGCATCAGACCTATGATAAAAGCTTTGAAGATTATGATATTGCGCCGATGCCTTATATCAACGGTGTACGTTCCTGTCCGCTTGCCTCTGAAGCGCTGGTGGTTTCTTCTCACTGCACTGATACGGAGTTTCTGCACGATATCTGTGAAGAAACCTTGACGCCTGAGTTTCAACGTCTGGTGACTGCTTCATCTTACGGCGTTGCCGCAGATAAGAGTGTGGCGTTTGAAAGTTTGAAAACTTCCGGCAGACGCGATGACTTTTTCTTTACTGAAACGGCAAATGCGGCGGTCATCTTCAAAGATTATCCGCTTGAACTGGTGCAGGACCTTTCTCTGTGTATCGGTGATTTCCGTTCAGGGGACATTGGTTATGCAGAGTTTGAAAGCGGTTTGAGCGAGGCGTTTGCCCGGCAGAAACGTGCTGAAAAACGCAAGAAACGCTTTCTTGAAATGCATGAAAAAAATGAATACGTTAATCAGGGAGAGTATGCTGTATGAATAATTTGACTGCGTCAATTCTTGTGACGGGCGATCTTGTTCCGATAGATAAGGCGGAACAGATGCTCATTGCCGGGGAATATGAAAAGGCTTTCGGAAATTTTCTTCCTGAAATCCGAACAAGTGATTTAGCCGTAACCAATTTTGAAACGGCGGCAACCTGCGGCGGAGAGGCAATCAAAAAATGGGGACCCAACTTGAGAGTGAATCCCGGCGTGCTGCCCGCTCTTGTCAAAGCGGGATTTGATTTGTTTGCTCTTGCAAATAATCACTCCCGGGATTGGGGCAATGAAGCCTTTATTGAAACGATGACCTATATTGAAAATGCCGGCGGTAAATACGTCGGCGGCGGAAAAGATCTTGCTGATGCGCTTGAACCGTACCGCTGTGAACTCAACGGGATAAAAGTGACCGTTTTCAATGCGACGATGCACCAGCCCTGCTGTGCGCTTGCTGATTGTCCGGGCGCCAATCCGCTGGTTCCAGCCCGCCTTGCGGCGCAGATTGCCGCAGAAAAGGGCAGGGCGGATTTCATTCTTGTTTCCATCCATGACGGAAAAGAACAGAATCCCTTTGTTTCCCGCAGGATCCGCGAAAATTACCGGGGCTTTATTGATGCCGGAGCAAATGCCGTTATCAGTCATCATCCGCACATTGCTCAGGGGTATGAAAATTACAAAGACGGCTTTATCGCTTATTCTCTCGGAAACTTTTATTTCCCATCAAGGAATCCCGCAGAAGCCCCCGGTTTCTGGTATCGGGGATTTGCGGTCAAACT
>JAZQYS010000154.1:0-1651 GCA_045633645.1 Victivallaceae bacterium
ATGACAGCTATCGCAAATGCTTGCGATGTTCCAGTCTTTTTCGCAACCAGCTCCGCTTACGCAAGTGCGCAGACGATTAATGAACTGTTTTCCAAAGCAAAAGCCATGGCACCGTGTCTGCTGCTGCTTGATGAAATCAACTCCATCGGATCTGCAAGTCAACCCTGGCGGGTAGAGACCGTCAACGCGCTCTTGAGCCATCTTGACGGATTTGAAAAATCACCTCCGATGATCATCGTCGGCTCAACAAATTATGCCTCTCAAATTGAACCGGCATTGCTCAGAAACGGAAGAATGTCACGCATTGTGCATGTCGGACTCCCGAAAGCAGATGCCAGAGAACAATTCATCCGGAAATTTGAATCTCGATATGCTTTTGAGTTGTCCTCTTCTGCGAGAACACACCTTGTCAGTTTGACAGAGGGAAGAAATGTCGTTGACCTCAAAGCCACCCTTGAACATGCCTTGAGAACAAGTTTCAAAAACGGAACTGTTCCGGATGAAACTCAACTGGAAGCGTCTTTCCATCACATCAGCCCGACACCCAATCATTCATCACACAACCTTATCGGATTCAACGGAGTTTACGAAAGATGAAATACACCCCTGAAAAATTCACAGTTGAACAGGAGACTTTTGATCTCCTCAAAAACTCTTCTTCGTTCCTTATTTCGTTGGACTGCACGGATTTCAACTTCATAAAAAAACCGCGTCTGTTTGTCCGCGCCGACGGAAGTGCGCTGTTCAGAATCAATCTTTACCGGTATTATCCGGTAAAGATTAAAAAAGAACATATCCGTCAAATCCGGAAAGTTAAGGCTATTGACTTGTGTCTCCACCGCTCTAACGGTATGGAAGATGAAACCCGTCCGCTTCCCGTTTCTCAGGTGCTTAATTTTCCGGAATGCTGCAAACTGTACATGAATCAGAAACCGGAAGAAAAAGAGAATCCGGGCAATTTGTCAGAACTCCTCACGGATATCATGCCGCCCCTTCCCCAGGAAACGGAAACCGCTTCAGCAGCACTTGAAAAATGGCTTGAAGAACACCCTGAATATTCTATGACAAGGGTCGATTTTGAATTTGAAGACTCCGACATTCCGTTCTGCTGGATTACGGATTACAAGTCCAAAGCATTTCTGGTATGTCTTTTTGAACAAGGTGACAAGTGGACGGCAGACGAAGATAACTTTGACGGCGATATTCCAAGGTATTACTCCCATAACAAAGAATATGTCTCACCGGTATTTGCATTGACGGCAGTATCTGATTATCTGTGGTGCCGAACCGGATTGACCGTTCCTAAATGTGTTCTGCTGGGTGATGAAACAGTCATCAAAGACCTCAGCAAAATAGAGGACACCTGGGAATCCATGCACATTCCGATTTGTTTCTGCGAGAAAAGAAGAGAGAGTTCATTCATTGTGCCGTTCACTGCTTTTGCAGATAAGTTGTTGGGCACAGAATTTCCCTGTTTGCAGGCAGAAATTGCTGCATTGACCAGACATTTCAATGATCTTCAGGAATACTCTTTTGAAAAGATTTGCCAAAACCATATGCGAATGTATTTTCTCCAGCGGCATTTTCAGGACAAAGAATACTGCAATCCTGAAGCGGCAATCGTTGAAACCTGGCTGGAACACGGCACTTC
>JAZQYS010000155.1:0-27930 GCA_045633645.1 Victivallaceae bacterium
GCTTTGCAGAGTTTTCAAATGATATCTCTGCCATGCACTACGGCAGAGTCGGCAGTCTGGAACTGGAACCGCTGTATTTCCGTGAAAAACCCTGCCGTGCGGAATTTATCCGTGCTGATGAAAAAAAGTTTACAGTTGTTGAACTGGATCAAGAAAAAGAAATTTATTCCGGCAAAGTTCCTCTGCTTATGCTCAAAGTTGAGTGGAGCAACGGCGATTGTGTGGAGTATTCTGTCGGCACTGACCTCTGGCGGCACTGCGCCGCAGAGGGTATTTCAGGCGCAACGGCGGAATTTACTTTGTCTTTTGACGGAGAAACGCTTGTTTATGAACGGCGGGTGCTGATTTATTCAGCAGAAACTGAGCCTGAAAAACGCCCGTGGCGGTTCAAAAATCTGATTGCGTGGCGCAGCGCAGAGCGTATTGCAGCTCCTGCCGGAGAAAACACTTTTGCCGTTCCAGGCTGTCAGGTGAACCCTGCTTCACGCCGTGAAGTGCGCCGCAAAGTGCGCTCCGGCAAGGGGGATATGTGTCTGGTTAATGCCTCCCCCTGTATTTGTTCAGAGTCTGCGCACGTTGAACGTCCGGGCAGGGCGGGATATACCCATTTTGATCTGGCGGAATATGTCTCTTTCAGATTGTGGGCAAATCGTCAGCTGAAAAAATCCGGAGGCTCTCTTGCCATTTATCCGGCTGAAAAAACAATTTTCAAAAATACGGTCGCTGTGCAGAATCTGCAATTTGTTCCGCGTCCGCTTGAAATGATGGGAGATAATGAAGATGTTTGAAAAAAAGATGGTCAACGGTGTTGAAGTTATCACACTTTCCAACGCCTATGGTACAGCAGAAGTCGCCACGCTCGGCGCGCACGTCCTGAGCTGGACACCCGTTAAGGAGAAACCCGTTCTCTGGATGAGCAAAAAGAGTTACTTTGAGCCGGGCAAACCCATTCGCGGCGGTATTCCCGTCTGCTGGCCCTGGTTCGGCGGTGCAAAGCAGCCCTCTCACGGATTTTTCCGCATTGAAACCTGGAATTTCGGCGGCGTTTACGAGCTTGCCGGCGGTGCGACCATGCTGATTTTGACTTTGGATAAAGCGGAACTTGCGGACTTTCCTTTCCACGCCCAAATGTCCGTGACGATGGGCAAAAGCCTTGAAGTTGCGCTTACTTTTGAAAACAAAGGCGATAAACCTGTTGAAGTTTCAGGTGCTCTGCACACCTATTTTGCCGCTTCTGATATCACCAATGTCCGCATTTCAGGATTGGACGGCGCTTCCTTTGAGGACCGCCGTGCTTCTGCAACGCAAGTTACGGGACACGTTCAGGATGGTGAAATTTCTATTGATGCCGAAGTTGACCGCCTTTATCCCTGCACAACGGCGGATGTGATTTATTCAGATTTGGGAACCGGACGCAGTATCCTTGTTGAAAAACTCGGTTCCTACTCCACTGTTGTCTGGAATCCCTGGATTGAAAAGGCGAAAGCCATGCCCGATTACGGCGATGAAGAATTTCATCAGATGATCTGTATTGAGGCGGCAAATGCCGGAGAGGATACCCGTATTGCCTATCCCGGCATTGCGCATACGCTCGCCCAGAAAATCACGGTGCTGTAAAAAATGGCAAAAGCGCAATTCCGTCCCTGTATTGATTTGCATGACGGCAAAGTCAAGCAGATTGTCGGCGGCACACTGTCGGATTCAGGAGATGCGCCCCGCACAAATTTTGTGGCGGCGCATACGCCTGATTACTTTGCCGACATGTACCGCCGCGACGGTTTGACCGGCGGACATGTGATTAAACTCGGTCCCGGCAACGATGAAGCGGCTTTGTGCGCTCTGCATGCGTGGAAAGGCGGTCTTCAGCTGGGCGGGGGGATTACTCCTGACAATGCGGTGTATTTTCTTGAACAGGGCGCGGCGGCGGTCATCGTGACCAGCTGTGTGTTTGCCGACGGAAAACTCAACGAAAAAAATCTTGAACTTCTGGTTCAGCGTTGCGGAAAAGAAAAACTTGTTCTGGATTTATCCTGCCGCAAACGCGGGGATGATTACTTTGTCGTCACCGACCGCTGGCAGAAGTTTACGGATTTTGTTGTCGGAGAAGAGGCTTTGCGTCAACTGGGAAACTGCTGTTGTGAATTTCTCATCCACGCTGTGGATGTTGAGGGCAAATGCGGCGGTATTGACAGTGAACTGCTTGATATCCTTTCGGGCAACTCTCCGGTGGACTGCGTTTATGCCGGCGGTATCCGCAACTTTGACGATATCCGCTTGATTGAAGAAAAGGGCAGGGGAAGAGTTCACTATACCATCGGTTCCGCATTGGATATTTTCGGCGGAAATCTTTCTTATCAGCAGGTTGTTTCGTACTTGAAAGAATAAACATAAAGTTTTTTTGCAGGGGGATATATGGAAAACTTTTTCTTCAACTGTCCGTTTTGTCACAACGAAATCAAGGCAAAAACGTCCTGGCGCGGGAAAACGGCGGAGTGTCCTTTCTGCAAATCAAGCTGCGTTGTTCCGCTTGAAAAAACGGTTGATTCCTCATCTTCAGCAGTTGATGAGAAATACAAAGTTGTCATAATTGAAGTCGGCAATACCGGTAAAATGAGTAAGGAACTTAATAAATATGCTGCCGACGGCTGGCAGGTTGTTTCGCAGTCAACGGTTTTTCTGTCTGAAACTTCCGGCGGATTGATGGGGCTTTCAGGCGGAACCCGGAAGGAAGGGATTCTTTATACACTCTGTAAAATTTGAAATTTTCAGAAACAGCGTGTATATTACAAAACGGTAATTTTTAAAAGGGTGTGAACACATCAAAAAAAATAAGAAAAAGGAGTGTGTGGGTTTATGTTGTCTTGGCTTGATTATGTAATCTTGATCGTGCCGCTTGCCTTTATTTACGGCATGGCAATCTACAGCCGGCGGTATATCCGCGGTGTTGTGGATTTTCTTTCAACCGGACGTCTTTGCGGACGTTATGTGATGAGTGTTGCCGGTGTCGCAACAGCACTTTCGATCATCGGTATCGTTGCCTACGTTGAAGTACATTACAAGACGGGATTTGCCCTCGGTTTCTGGCAGAGTATCATTCTGCCGGTCTCTGTTTTGATGGGTTTGTTCGGTTTCTTCAACTACCGTTACCGTCAGACCAAGGCGATGAGTGTCGGTCAGTTCCTTGAAATGCGTTACAGCCGCAAGTTCCGTATTTTTGCGGCGGCATTGCGCAGTATTTCTGAAATGCTTGCCAATATGATCATGCCTGCTGTTGCGGCACGTTTCTTTATCTATCTGCTTGATCTCCCCGCTGCTTTCACCGTTTGCGGAATTACTTTCAACACCTTCGGAACGCTGATTTTTGTCAGTTTGGTCATGGCAATTTCCATTATCTGTACCAGCGGAGACCTGGGAATCACCATTACTGATACATTGCAGGGACTTCTGCTTTATCCGCTGCTGGTTGCGTTCATCATCTTCTGTCTGGTCAACTTCTCATGGTTTGATGAAATTGCTCCGGTGATGAGCGACCGTGCTGCCGGTGAAAACTTCCTCAATCCCTATGATATGTCCAAACTGCGTGACTTCAACTTCTTCTACCTTGCCCTGACGGTGTTCGGACTTTTCATCCACCGCGGCAGCTGGGTCGCCGGCGGTGCAAGCCGTGCGCGTTCTCCGCATGAACAGAAAATGGCGGGACTTCTCGGTGACTGGAGAGGCTCCATCAACATTCTGCTCTATGTTCTGATCGCAGTCATTATTTTGAGTGTGATGAACCACGTCAATTATGCTCCCAAGGCCAAAAAAATCCGTACTCAGTTGAGTACCCAGATTGCCAGAAATCTTTCGACAAGCGACGCCGTCCGCAAGGATATCATTGCCAAAGTTGAAAAGATCCCGATGCACAACCATATCATCGGCAAAGATGAGCCGCTTTCTGAAAAGAAAAATCTTGATACCCCGTATTTGGATGCCGCCCGTTCAGCTCTTGCCAATGATCCTGACAAGAAGGGCAGTGCGCTTTTCCAGCAGTTCCGTACTCTGTATCATCAGATGATGCTGGCGGTTTCAATGCGCCACATTCTGCCCAGCGGTATGTTGGGACTCTTTATGCTGATGATGATTCTTGCCATGGTTTCCACCGACGACAGCCGTATTTACAGTGCCGCAGGAACCATTGCTCAGGACGTTGTGCTTCCTCTCCGCAACAAGCCGTTTACGCCCAAAGGACACATGAATATGATCCGCTGGGTCTCCATCGGTATCGGCGTGTTCTTCTTCTTCGGTTCTTTCTACATGGCTCAGCTGGACTACATCAACTTGTTTGTGACTTTGATGTGTACCATGTGGCAGGGCGGCTGCGGTCCTGTTATGATGTTCGGTCTTTACAGCCGTTTCGGAAACGTCTGGGGCGCCTGGACATCTCTGCTTACGGGTATGTTCTTCGGTATCGGCGGTATTTTCATGCAGCGCAGATGGGCGGATATCATTTATCCCTGGCTTGAAAAGCATGATTTGGTTGACGGTGTCGGTTCTTTCCTTGCCAGTGCCTCCAAGCCGCTGAATCCCTACGTTGTCTGGGAAATGAACCCCGTCAAGTGTCCGATCAACAGTTATGAGTTCTATTTCATGACCATGGTCGTCACCCTGTTCCTCTACTGCACCGTTTCAATGCTCACCAACATCGGTAAAGAGAAATTCAATCTTGACCGTATGCTCCATCGCGGTATCTATGCGATCGAGGGCGAAAAGCCCGCCGCAACGACTGTCTGGACCTTCAAGGGTGTCATCGGCAAACTGGTCGGAATCACGCCCGAATACACCACCGGTGACAAATGCATCGCATGGGGATTGTTTGCCTACTCCATCGGTTACAAATTCGGTATCGCTTTTGTCGCCGTGGTGGTCATCAATTTGTTTGTCCCCTTCACCGCGAAGGGCTGGAGCAACTACTTCCTCATCACGCACATGATCGTTCCCGGAATCGTTGCGGTGATTTCCACCATCTGGTTCACCTATGGCGGTGTCAAAGACTTGCTCCGTCTGTTCCGTGATCTCAAAAACCGCAGCGTGGTTGATGAACTTGATGACGGCCGCGTTGAAGGCAACGTTTCCGTCGCCGACAAAAAAGCTTTTGAAGCGATTGAAGCACAGGCTAAAGCCAACGCCGAAGCTGCCAAACAGTAAGTACAGCTCTCTGTTCCGCCCCGGTTCACCCCGGGGCTTTTTTTTGTTCCTGATCCGGATAGATGGTTTCAGAAATAAGAAAAACTTACCTGCTGTTACAAAAAAGACGATTTTTTCCGATTCTGCCTTGACATGATGAAGTATCGGCATTATTTTATTTATGTTTCAATAAAAATTGAAATATAAAACATGGTGTAGGGGCGTTTAAACCGGAGAAAGACAATGCAAAAATCCGGAAAAAATGACTTTGCCGGATGAAGAAAGATTGCAAAAAAGTAATCTTGGTATTATATTAAAATTGCATTTTTTTAGATATATAAAAAGGGAGATAAGTGTAAATGGCATGGTTTGATTGGTTGATTGTTATTTTTCCGGTGATATTTGTTTTGTGGGTCGGCTTTTTCTGCCGCCGCTATGCAAAGGATGTTACGGGATTCATTTCAAGCGGACGCGTTTGCGGACGTTATGTTATTCTTGTCGGAGACGTTGCCGAAGCACTTTCTGTTCTTTCTCTTTTGGCGTATATTGAAGTGCATTACAAGACCGGTTTTGCTGCAAGTTTCTGGACGGCGATATTGACACCGATCTCAATTATTATGGGCTTGTTCGGATACTGTTATTACAGAATGCGTGAGACAAAGGCGCAGAGTCTCGGCGAGTACCTTGAAATGCGTTACAGCCGCAAACTGCGTGTGTTTGCCGCAGCCTTGAGAAGTTTTTCTGAAATCTTCGCCAATATGATCCTTCCGGCACTTGCGGCGCGCTTCTTTATTTATTTTCTCGGGTTGCCCGCAAAACTGCAATTGTTCGGCATGGAAGTTCCAATGTATCAGTTTGTGATGCTTGTCGTTCTTTTTCTTGTGGTTTCCATCATCTGGTTCGGCGGAAGTATCGCTGTGAATGTCACGGATACCGTGCAGGGATTTCTGTGCTATCCGCTGCTGGTGTTTTTTGTCTGTTTTCTGCTCTACAAGTTTTCGTGGAGCGATGAGATCATACCTGTTCTTCAGCACAAGGTTGAAGGTGAAAGCACGCTTAATCCGTTTGACGTCGAAAAACTGCGTGATTTCAATTTGTTTTCACTTCTTCTTCTGCCTTTTGTTTCGCGTTTTCTCAACCGTATGAACTGGTTCGGCGGCGGCAGTTCCTCCACTGCGGCGCGTTCAGCGCATGAGCAGAAGATGGCTGGATTGCTCGGCGGCTGGCGCGGTTCGCTCGGAAATATCTTTTATGTCCTGGTCGGACTTGCGGTTATTGTTCTGCTCAACCACCACAAATTTGCCAAAGACGCGCACGATATCCGTCTGCAGCTTTCAGACAGAATTGCAAATGAAATCATCGAAAATCCGAAAATGCGGAGTGAGGTGATGACTGCGTTACGCAAATTGCCGCCTGCGCCGGATGTAATCGGTAAAACGGAACCCTTTTCAAATAAGAAAAATCCGGATACCCGTTATCTGGAAACAGGACATCAGATCATGATCAGAGAAAATGCGTCTGCGGGACACACCATGTTTCAGAAATTCCGCACTTTGTATTATCAGCAGATGGGACCGGTTGCCCTGCGCAATCTTCTGCCGCCGGGAATCATCGGATTGTTCTGCGTGCTGATGGTTATGCTGATGGTGTCCACAGACAACTCCCGCATGTTCAGTTCGGCGGTGACCATCAGTCAGGATGTGATTCTGCCGTTTTTCAAAAAGCCGCTTGATCCGCAACAGCATATTGCTCTGATCCGCTGGGTCACTCTCGGTGTCGGTGTGGTGTTCTTTCTCGGCTCCAACTTCATGTCTCAGCTGGACTACATCAATTTGTTCATCAATATTGTAACGACGGTGTGGTCGGGCGGTGCGGGGCCCGTGATGGTGCTGGGACTTTATACCCGTTTCGGAAATACCTGGGGTGCCTGGGCAAGTATTTTAAACGGAACGATTGCCGGAGTTACCGGTATTCTGATTCAGCGCAACTGGCCGGACCATATTTATCCGTTCCTTGAAAGAATGGGATGGGTCGATGATGTGACGGATATTCTTGTAACGCTTTCAAAACCGTTGAATCCCTATATCGTCTGGGAGATGAATCCCGTCAAGTGTCCCGTCAACAGTTATGAGTGGATGTTTATCACCATGATTGTTTCTCTGATTTTGTACTGCGTGGTCTCAAAATTGACTTCAAAAGAGTTGTTCAATCTTGACCGTATGCTCCACCGCGGAGAATACGCTCCGGCAGATAAAAAGGCAATCACCAGTGCCTGGACCTGGAAAAACTTCTACAACAAGATGATCGGTATCACGCCGGAATATACCACCGGAGACAAGTGCATCGCCTGGGGATATTTCTTCTACAGTTTCGTTTACCGTTTTGGATTTTCTTTTGTCGGCGTTGTTATCTGGAATCTTATTTCCCCTTGGCCCTTTGAATACTGGGGATGGTATTTCGCAATCGTTTTCCTGATCGTTCCGGGAATGATGACTGCGTTTACGATGTTCTGGTTCTTTATCGGCGGATTGATCGATTTGAAAAGAATGTTCCGCGATCTTGAAGCGCGCGTTATCAATCCCCTTGATAACGGTCAGGTTGAGGGACACATGTCTCTGGCGGATAAGGCTGAATTTGAAAAGGGGAAATCTGCCCCGAAAACAACTGATAAATAATCATCCCTGACATTTTTTGGCAAAGGTTCTCCTGTATATTGGGTTTGTACAGGAGGATTTTTTATGCTTTTCAAACACGAATGGAATAAAACAGAGCAGGAGATTATTTCTGCAACAGTGGAAAGTTTCAGAAATTGTGTTTATCAAAAATACGAGGATTTTTTCATAGAGAGTGCCTTGCATTTTTTTATGGTGCAGGATAAAAACTTTTCTTTCGGCTCTCTGTGGAAAAAGGTGATTGAAAGACGCTTAATCATTTCTCAAGTGTCAGACGGGCGCCGGGAATTTTCTAAACATGAATTATGGCGTTTGCAATTTTTCCATGCCTTAACTGCTTTGCAAAGTTTTCAAAAAGGCATTTTCGGTAAAAATTTGAAAACAGTATCCCATATTGTACAGGGGAACAGTTCTGTTGACCATCTGCCTGAACGTCTTAAAGATCCGGTTTTAATCAATTGTGCTGAACAGGGAGACAGTGCAAAAATCATCTTTTATCTTGATTCCCTGAAAAACTGCGGAGGAAAACTGAAAAATGTTTACAATATGCTTTTAAACCGCGGGAACTATTCGGCACTTATTGATCTTTATAAATATTTCGGCAGCGTGGAAATCTTTTTTGCAAAATCTTTTTTTGCGCGACTGAAAAACATTCAAGATAAATCACTGAGAGAAGAAATTGTCAAATGCTGCTGCAGCAGCTGCAAGGATGATCCGGCGTTCTGGCGTGAACTTTTTTATACCGGATATCTGCCGGACTTTTTGATTTTGTGTCTTGAAAACGGCATTTCCGCAGAGCGGACGCTTTTTGATTTCGGGATACTGGATGATTACGGTCTGCATGAAATAACTCTTCAGAAATATCTGTATTGGCTGGATGAACTCTCTGATGTTCTGCCGCAGGTTCTTGAAAAGTCGGAAAAAGATGTTTTTTCAAGCCGCCTTTCCCGGTTGCTTGATGTTGTGCCGCAATTTATAAAGTGGGAGGAGTCACACCATGCCCTTTAAATATGACTGGAGTCTCGAACAGCAGGAAATCATCTGCACTCTGAAAAAACATTTTTCCAAAGTTCAGTATATCCCCTGCCATGCGGCGGAAACCGTAAATCTCTGTTATAAATTATCCGGCGGAAGCAAGCCTGCATTTTCTGCCGTGTGGGAGAGCTGCCGGAATATGTCTGCTTTTTACGGTGGAGATGATGTGTTATGCTATGCGGAGTTTCTGTTCGGAATTATGGAGATGTTCAGTACAAAATGCTCTTATCCGATTGGACAGTACAACCATTTCAAGGGACACTTCATGGATCCCGGCGCCGGTGTTCCTTTTCCGGGTGTTTCGCCGGAGTATCTGCCTGAACGTCTGCAGGATCGTGTTTTAAAAAATGCCGTTGAAGCCGGAAATATTCCGCTTGTGATTTATCTCTTGGATTCCTGCGCCCGTCCGGGAAAAAAATTGCAAAATGTTACCCACATGCTTCTCAACCGGAAAAATTACTCCGGCGTTATGCTTCTGCACGAACAAAAAGGCGTATTAAACGGTATTTCTCCGGATGTTCTGCGTTCGCATCATCTGCGCGGAAGAACCTCTGATATTGCCGGAAAAAGTGCTTTCAATCGTTATTATTTTGGCATCTGCGACCACAAAACGGTTTGGCTTGCCTTGCATAACAACGGCTTGTATGAGGGGCTGCGTGATGCGCTTGACTCAGGCGTATCGCCTGATCATTACATTTTCCGCTCTTATTACAGTTCTTTCACTCTGAGAGAATATCTCTCTTTTCTGATAGAAATTCTTGATGAAGTGAAAAAAATGGCTTATACGCCGAGCGGAAAAAGCAAAAGTTTTCAACTGTTTCAGGATATTGCAGCTGCTGAAGTGTTCCGTGATTTTACTCAAGCGTAAAAGTAAATTCGTTGCGGGCATTCTTTTTCCACGCCAGATGACGTGTTGAGGGTGAAATGGCAAACAGCGGTGAAAAGGTGCGGGCGCGGACGGTTTTTTTGTCGGGCAGAAATTCCAGAAGCCGCAGCCAGCCGTCGCCGCCGTTGCCGTTGTCTTTGTATCCGACAAACTGGGTGTTGAAAACCATCTGGGCAACTTTTTTTCCTGCATGGTTCTCTGTCATTGAGAATCCGACACCCCAGCTTTCCGGACCGCTGACGTGTCCTGAAATCACCAGACGGATATTTTTTGCCGGACGGATAAGTTTCTGAAAAATGCCTTCTCCGGCATTGCCGCCGGACTTGTTGACACCGTAATTTTCTTTGACAATTCTTGTGCCGTCGGCTTTCAGATAGGAGTGTGTCAGCACAATGCCGGTGTGATGGGCAAAGCGGGGATGATCCGCAAGTTTCTTTGCCCATTCAAGAATTTTATCCGTCGGCGCAAACTGCAAGGAGATAATCAGAAATTTGCGGTTGTCCGGATGAGGGGCAGTCAACTCAAACGCGGCATTTTCCATGGTTCTTTCGCCGTAACTGTTGGGGAAACACTCAATCAGCTGTTTGCGTGAAAGCCGGTTGCGGTCTGTCGGAAAATAATCGTTGTAATACGTTCTGAAATTCTCTGACCAGCGGACGCCGTAATCATGATTGCCGGTACAGAGAATGTAAGGGACTTTTCCGTCCAGACGTTCCATAAGTTTGGAAAACACTTCCCATTGTTCACGGCAGATCAAGTCATTATAAGAGGCAACGATACCGAAGTCGTTGTAATTGACAAGGTCTCCGACAAAAAGCACCTGCCGGATTTTGAGTTGTTCCGCATTATCCGCAATCCAGGCATTCATCAGGTCAACAATGCCGTGATGACGCTGCTTTTTGATATAAAACTGCAAGTCGGGAACGATTACCATGCTCCAGGAATCTGGATTGCTCAACGCAGGAGCTTTGTATTCCGCCGCAGAAAGAACAGGCAAAAGAAAAGCCGCAAGTGTAAAAAGAATTGAACGCAACATATTTGTCTCCCTGTGATTATATTTTTTAATATAACTTTTTTTACTGAAAATGCAAGAACAAGCAGCGCAGGAAACTTGAAAGTTTCTGCAATTGCGGTATATTTATTCAAAACATATTTTGAGGTGAAAAAATGAAAATTGTCTCTCTTGAATTATTCAAAGTTGCGCCGCGCTGGCTGTTTCTCAAAACCATGACCGATGAGGGTATCTGCGGTTGGGGTGAACCGGTGATTGAAGGACGT
Source organism: Victivallaceae bacterium (assembly GCA_045633645.1). Taxonomy (GTDB): domain Bacteria; phylum Verrucomicrobiota; class Lentisphaeria; order Victivallales; family Victivallaceae; genus UBA1784. The sequence goes on from JAZQYS010000155.1 coordinate 11,038, forward strand.
GCCGACACAGTTGCCGCCGCCGTAAAAGAGCTTTCAAGTTACGTTATAGGCCGCGATCCTGCGCACATTGAAGACATCTTTCAGGTGCTTTATCGCGGAGGCTTTTACCGCGGAGGTCCGGTGCTTTCAAGTGCGATATCCGGAATTGAACAATCGTTGTGGGATATCCGCGGCAAGGCACTGGGACTGCCTGTCTATGATCTTCTGGGCGGACCTGTGCGCGATAAGATTCAAGTGTACTGCTGGATTGGCGGAGACCGTCCCGATGATACTGCCGCCGCCGCAAAAGAAAAGGCTGCTCAGGGGTATACTGCCGTTAAAATGAACGGTACGGCGGAACTGGATTATCTGGATTCTTACGCCAAAATTGATGCCGCTGTTGAACGTGTTGCCGCCATCCGCTCTGCGTGCGGAAAAGATTTCGGTATCGCTGTTGACTTTCACGGACGTGTCCATCAGGCGATGGCAAGAGTTCTTATGAAAGAACTTGAACCCTACCGTCTGATGTTCGTTGAAGAACCCGTCCTGATTGAAAACTTTGAAGTCTTTAAAGATTTGCGCCGTCATACGGCAACGCCCATTGCCACAGGTGAACGCAACTTCACCCGCTGGGGATTCAAGGATATTTTAACTTCAGGCTGTGTGGATATCATTCAGCCCGACTTGTGTCACGCAGGCGGTATTTTGGAGTGCCGCAAGATTTCTGCGATGGCAGAATGTTTTGACGTTGCTGTTGCGCCGCATTGTCCGCTCGGTCCCATTGCTCTTGCCGCAAGTCTGCAGCTTGACTGGGGTACGCCCAATGCCGTTATTCAGGAACAGAGTCTGGGTATCCACTACAATCAGGGCGCGGATTTGCTGGATTATCTTGCCGACCGCAGCGTCTTTGAATACCGTGACGGTTTTGTTTACAGAAACAATGCCCCCGGACTGGGTATTGAAGTCAATGAAGAAAAGGTCCGTGAAGCCGCCCTCAAGGGACATGACTGGAAAAATCCCGTCTGGCGCACTGCAGACGGAACTGTTGCTGAATGGTAAAAAAGAAAGTATGACAAAATGAATGATATTCCTTTGACACATCTTGTTGATATTTCAGGACTTTCTCCCGCCTGGCGGGGGGTGCTGCTGCGTGAATATGCTGTGAACGGAGCAGAAAATATCGTGCTGTCTCACAATCACTTCAACGCTTTGTGCGCTGCTGAAAATCCTGCAGAACTGCTGGCAGAGTACAAAAAGGAAGTTGCCGATGCCGGATTGAAATTTACAGATGCCCATGCGGTTTTCGGTCCGGATAAGGACTTGAATTGTCCGATTGCGGAAAAACGTCCGGCAATGCTTGAAATGCAGAAAAAGTGTCTTGCGTGGAGTGCCGAATGCGGCGTGAAAACCATCACCATTCATACGGGTAACCCCTCATATCCTGATGTTGACCTTGAAACGTTCCACAAATACGCCATAGATTCTCTTGAAGTTCTGCTGCCTGTGGCGGCATCTTACGGTATTACCATCTGTATTGAAAACATCTGGTTCCCGACCAATACGCCCGCAAGACTGCTGGATATGTTCAATCAGTTGAATTCCCCCAATCTGGGATTCTGCTTTGACGCCGGACACGCCAATATCATGGCTCATCCGACAGAAAATCCCGAGTCCCGTGCAGTTGAGGGCTGGGGAAGAATGAATATGCCCGTTCAGTGGAGTTTTGATGAACTTGAAAAAATGCTGCCTTATATCGTCAACTGTCATCTGCACGATAATTACGGCATTGTTGATCAGCATCAGCTCCCCGGACATGGCGATATCAACTGGAATGATCTGCTTGAAACGCTTGCCGGTGCGCCGCGCTTGAAATGTATCCAGAGCGAAGTGCTTTATCCGCTTTACGAAAAAAATGCCACGATCCGCGAAGTCTGTGAAAAGTTCAATCAAATGCACAAACTTTTCAAAGAATTCCGTGCAAAGAAAAATTTTTGAATAAAGGTGAAAACTTATGAAAAATAACGGAGTTGATTTTTATACAGCCGTTCCCAAACTGCATAACTGCGCTCAGGCCGTGGCGGCAGGTGCCGGACGTGAAGATCTGGTTGCTGCCTTTTCCGTCTGCGGCGGCGGAAAAGCCCCCGGCGGACTTTGCGGCGCGCTTTATGCGGCGCTTGCGCTTGCGCCTGAGAGCGAACACGAAATGATAAAAGCCGCTTTTGCTGAAAAAGCCGGTGCACTCACCTGTTGTGAAATAAAAAGTACCACGTTGTTTCCCTGCGCCGAGTGTGTGCGGGTTGCAGCGGAATTGACTGAAAAGTATCTGTGAGGTTTTTTTGTGAAAATAAACAGACGTCAGCAGCAGGTGCTTGTAACGGGTGGTTTTCTTGAAGTTTTTAAAGTGGCATTGCCATTGATTTTATCCAACTCCTGTCATGCGGCGAATTTGTTTTTTGACCGTTTGATGCTGGCAAGGTACGCTCAGGATGCCGTCGGCGCGGCGTTTGCCGGAGGCTTGACCCACTTTACCATTTCGTGTATCTTTATCGGAACTGTCGGCTATACGGGGACTTTTGTTGCCCAGTACGAGGGCGCCCGTCACCGTGAGCGTATCGGTGCTGCCATGTGGCAGGGTATCTGGCTTACGCTTCTGGGGAGTTTGGTTTTAACCATAGGTTACTGGTGGGCAAAACCGCTTTTTTCCTGTTTCGGACACGCGCCGGAGGTTTTCAAAGGAGAAGTCATTTATTTTCAGATATTAAGTCTTGGCAGTGTGACCTTTTTGATGGTCAATGTCTTGTGCTGTTTCTGGAACGGGCGCGGCAGAACCAATCTGGTACTGGCAATATCGGCGTTGATAACTTTGTTCAATTTGCCGTTGAATTATCTTTTTATTTACGGCAAGTGCGGCTTTCCTGAAATGGGTGTTGCCGGTGCGGCAACGGGAACTGTCATTGCTGAAATAATCGGTATGCTGATTTATCTTGCATTCTTTTTTGCGCCCTCATCGCGTAAACACTTCAATACGCACAAACCCTGTTTTGACCGTGAACTGATCAAACGTATGCTGCGTTTCGGCTTGCCCAGCGGAGTACATCTGGCTTTGGACCTGATTGCATTCAACACTTTCGGACTTTTGCTCGGGTGTTACGGTTCGGCAATTCACGAGGCGTCGGGAATTACTTTCGGAATCAACAGCATGGCGTTCTGTCCGGTAATCGGTGTCGGCATGTCGGCATCCATTCTTGTCGGACAGGCTGTCGGTGCTGAAAATATTCCTCTTGCGAAAAAGGCGTTAAAGAGTTGTCTTGTGCTTGCTTTGGGGTACACTTTTTTGATGGTGATATTGTTCACATGTTTTCAGGATGTTGTACTTTCTCCCTTCATCCGTCCGGGAGATACGGCGCAGCAGAACACGATACAAATTTCAAGATACATGCTTTATTTCATCAGCGGTTATCTTTTGATTGACAGCGTAAATATCTGTGTCAGCAACGCTTTGCGCGGCGCAGGCGACACGCATTACAATATGTTTGTCATGACCGGAGTCGGTATCTTTCTCTTTGCCGTCCCCTGTCTTATCCTTTACAAACTGGGTTGTCCCTGGTGGTCACTTTGGGTAGCTCTTGAAAGTGAAATCGTTCTTCTGTGTATCTTGTTTGTGTTCCGCTATTTCAGCGGAAAATGGACACGTATGCGCGTGATTGAAGTATCTGCCGCAAAAGAGTAAATGGTCACTATAAGCAAATAGTTAATCACTTCGGGCATTGATAAAATTTGCTCCTGATTGTAGAGTATATGCAGTGTATGACTTTATATACTCAATCTAATGCAGGGGTGAAAAATGAAAACAAATCAATTGTTTCTGAAAATTTGCGGCATAACGGAACAATATAATACTTGCAAAGCAAGTGCTTCATGTTTGCCGCAGGCAAACGCTTCATGCAGCAACGCTGCGCTTCACACGGCGGAGCCGTGCTTCATTCGATCAGCGTTCACGCTGATCGAGCTATTGGTCGTTATCGCCATCATTGCCATTCTTGCGGCGATGCTGCTGCCTGCGCTGCAGCAGGCGCGGGACAGGGCGCACGCGACAACTTGTGTGAACAACCTCAAACATATTGTTTCAGGAGCCTATTCCTATGCGACGGATCACAAAGATTATATGCCGGTCGGAGCGCAGGTCGGCAACGGTTTATTCAATCAGGGGCGTCCCGATGATGTCCGCTGCCGGCAGGGACAGATGGGCGGATATGTCGGGCGCGCGCCCGGAGAACAGGCTGTTCCTAAAATCGTTATCTGCACCAAGGGAACACGCATGGGCGTTGTCGGAAGCGTTGCTAATTCCACGGATTTCAGTTACGGCTTCAATGGTCCTGAGGATGGTTTTGCCGCTGAAAAATTGACTTCCCGGATCGTCAAGACAACCACCGTATTCAATCCCTCCGGGCGTGCATTGATGGGCGAAATCGGCTATGACGGCTGGACTGCCGCCTATCCTGCCAAACATGATAACTCCACGGTCAGAGGATACGGCCACGTTTTCAGAAACAATACGGCGGCTTACCGCCATTTTGCCAGAGTGAATGTGGCTTTTGTCGATCAGCATATCGGTTCTGTTCAGTATGATGCTCTGCCTGAAAAGGGCGGGGATATCACGACTGACCCCAACAGTTTCTGGAAAGACAACCGATAAAAAAAGAGTGTGAAAAATGTTGAAAAAAATACTGATTCTGTCAACGATTCCTTTTATTTCTGCGTTAGCTGACAACGTTCTTGATCCCGGCGGAAAGACGCTGGATTTTGCAAAGTTTCCCCATTATGTTGAAGAAGCTCCAAAAGCCGGAAAAAATCTCATTCAAAACGGAAGTTTCGATTCTGATGAAGCCTGTGAGATCAGAGATATCAGCAAAGGGGAAAAAAGTGCTTTTGCCATCGGTAATTTCTGGCAGCACGCCAATCAGATTTGGTCAACTGATGCTGCACTCCGGAAAAAGATTTTTCCGGAATTGACGTTGAGAATTGAAAAAGACGCAGCAAATAATCGTTTTCTGGTGTTGGAAAATAAGACTGCTGTCGCCCGTTTTCTGGATAAATCCGGCAAACCCATGTTTTGTTCAAGAGTGGCGCAACGCCTTCTGATCAAGGAAAAAAATACTCCTGTTCTCTATCATTTTTCTGCGAAAGTAAAAGGATATTGGGCAGAGGTGAAAAATGCGAAATCCCTGATTTTTATATGCCGTTTTTATGACGGTACGGATAAAAAAGCCAAATCAACGGGAACTCGTCTGCTGCACCGTTTGACGGTGACTCCGGATAAATGGCAGACTTTCAACTGTCAGTTCCCCGTGCCTGCCGGAACAAAAAGCTGCTCTTTAAGTCTTGCGTTTTACGGTGCGGGAAAACTCTGTATAGATGATGTTTCTTTCAAAGAAGTGACGGATAAAGATGCTTCTGTCAAACTTTTTCCGATGTACCGTTTTGACAATACCGCCTGGCTGGGAGCGGGACAGATCAACGCCGTAAAACTGGGAATAAAAAATCAACGCTGGAAGAAAACGGATAAATTGAAACTGCATTTGTTTCTTCCCAACGGCTGTGAGGCGGTCGGCTGTTCCGGAAACGGACGGCTGATTGGTGCAGCAAAACAGAAAAACAATATGACGGAATATATTTTTGATCTCCGTTATTTTCCGGTATCAAGTTCAAATTATTTCACCAGTTCTCCGAATGTGCTGATACGCGCCTCAGAAAAATGTATCAGCAAAGATTTATCTGCCAACTGTTTTTTAAGCAACGGCAAAGACCGGGGAAGTGTCACAAACTTTAAACTTAAAGTGGTTCCCTCTTTTATCGGCAGAACACCGCAGAAATTTTTAAGCGGAATGTCCGATCAGAGTTACGAATTGGTATTCCGTCAGCCTGAAGCCCGTCTTTTCAGTCAGTTTTACCGCAATGCGGGTATGAACATCGTTCAGGGGACGGGAGATACAAGTGTTTTGCGCGATGAGTTGCACAAACAGACGAAAATGCCGCGCGCGGCAATCAGATACTGGCTGGGAAACGGATACAAAATCGGTTGGCGCGGTAATGTGTTTGCGCCGGATGCCGTGGCATTCAAAGGAATCGACGGCAAATCTCTGAAAGGATATGTGTGTCCTGCTGCCGTTTACAAAGAAGACAAAGTGGTGATGGCGCATCTGCTGCCTCAGATTGAAAAATTTCTCCGGCACCATGAATTTATAATGCCCAACTGGGAACCTTTTGTGGTCAACGGATTGGGGTGCTTCTGCAACAGGTGTCTCGAAGATTTTATTGTTTATATGCGTGAAAACAGCCAAAAGCCAACTGAAAAAGAAATCCGTGCCGCCTGGCCCCGGCGTGTCATGGTGCGTTATAAAGAACAGTGGATAAAATTCCGGTCAAAGCAGCATGGCGCGTTGATGGGGACTTTGGAAAAACAGTTTGTTTCCATTGGCAGAAAACTGGGAAAAAAAGCTCATTTTATGCCGGAATTTGAGTTGTTTTATGTGACGAAACATGGCAATTATGCTGCAGCGCAGTACAATCCGCTGGATTTTATCGGCAAACTTGAATGGATTGCTCTGTGGGGACCCTATCTTTATACACATCCCAATCAGGTATATCAGTATTATCCCGGTATGAATATTGTTTATCTTTACGGTTGCGAAGGCGTTTGGGATTTTCTTGCTGAAAACAATCACAAGGGAAAAATTGCCAACTTCCTGGCGATGCCCGGCGGTGGATATGACGGTGCCGTTGCCGAACCTGAAGCTCTGGCAATGGATACGGTTTCAGCGTTTGTTGCCGGATACAAAGGGTCCATCCCCTGGGCTTTCCCGTTCGGATGCGATTACCGCTGGTGGAAAGCTCTTGCCAAAGCCAATGATTTGATTGCCCGCAATGAAGATGTAATTCTTGATGGTAAAAAGGTTGATTCCGTGGCGGAAATCGTTTCCCGTACTGCTTTGCCCCGGACATTTATTCCGGTCAAATGGCGTGAAGTCAATGTCAATTTCAGAAAAGAGTATCCGCAGACTGTCGGTAAAAGTATTCTTCAGTGCCGTGCATTCCGCAAAGGCAGTATCACCGTTGCCGCCGTCGGTAATTTCTGGAGCCGGGGAGAATGTTTCTTTGAACTGAAAATCAACGATCTTCCGTCCGGAAAATATGCAGTTACCGATCAGGATGATCTGGATTACGGCAGATTTTCCGCTTCTGAACTTAAAAAAGGTATTTTGCTTCACGCAGGGGCGTTGCGGTGGAAATTTTTCCGTATTGAAAAAAATGGTTCAGGCGGAAAAGTTGCCGTTTCTCAGCAGAAAATCAAAATGCTGATGCAGAAAAAACAAAAGCAGCTTGCTCAACTTGCCGCAGAGGATAACAGCCATTCTGATAAAATGGAAAAGTTATACGGCGGAACCGGTGAAAAAAATGATTTGTCCGCAGTCCAGACGCTCAAAAACGGAAATATCGTTCTTCAGAGAGAAAAAGAGGCACTGCGGATCAGAACATCCGTATACAGTGTATTGCTTTCTCCGGATGACCGCGGCGTGATAAAACAATGCGTTTCCGGAAAAAACGTTCTCATTGAGCAGGGCAGGGGACACGCTTGCGAAGATGCTTTCTGGGGACCGGCTCAGGCAACGATTCGAGTCAGCGGCGGATACAAATTCAAGTCTTGCGGTATTTCAGGAAAAACAATCGTTGTTCAGCTTGAAAAGGAAATCAAAGATAATAAGGCGCTTGCAGGGCTTCTGCTTCAGAAAAAGTATTCGTTTGCAGAAAAATCCTTTACCGTTGAAACAAATGTGATTAACCGTTCAAAGGAGACAAAAATTTTCCGCTTCCGCTATCACAACGCCCCCTCTGTGCTGATGAAAGAAAATGGTATTTATCAGATCGGGAAAATGAGATTTCAGAGAACATTCAATGTTAATTTATACCGCTTTTCTGCTCCGGACAGAGATGTTGAAAGACTTATCGGCGCAGGAAAGATACACGATATTGCTCCGGGAAGTTTGCGAATATCACCTGACAGGTCCGCCTCTTTCTGGCAAATGGATTTTGAGCAGAAGAGAATGCAAGCCGCCGTATTCTGGGATTCCATCAACGGTTCTTCTGCTGAAATAATCTTCAAAAAATCCATTCTTCATCCCGGGAAAAATGTACGGTTTTCTGCCCGGTTGTATCCGGCGGTACAATAAACAGTTATTTTTTCTGAGAAAACTTTTTTGTCAGGGTGGAAAAAGTTTTCGGGCGGATGTATCTTATTTGTGTTGCAGAAGGAATTTTTGCCATGAGTCTTGATGTTATCCGCCAATGCGCACAGCTGCCGAATCCGGTATCTTTTTATTTCGGTTTGGAGCTGCCTGAAAATTTTGTCCTGCCTGACAATATTCTGATGTTTTCACATTCCTGGCATCCCGGGCGTTCACAGGATTACACCACAAACAGGCACCGTCTTGAAATTCCCGCTGTTCCGCTGGTTTATGAAATCGGGGAGTCTGAGCAATACGAAGTAACTCCCGGTCATGCTATATTTATAAAAGGCTGTCAGAAGTGGCGTATACAAAAAACTGATCCTGATTTGCTCAATGGTTATCTGCGTTTGATCATCACCTTTGAACTTAAAGATGAACAACAGTTTTATCTGCCGGATAATGAGGTCTGCCGATTGACGGAAGAGGGAGAGGAAATTCTGGAAAAGCTTTATTCAAGTTTTATTGAAAAATCTGCGGCGTCCTGTTCTGCGGCATTGTTTCAACTTTTGCAGAGTTTGTCTGAAAATCAGCTGCAAGCTCTTCCCCGGAGTATGTCTGTTGCTGTCAGAAAAGCGGTATATTATATCAACCGTATACCCTGCCGAGATGTCACATTGGCAGAAATTGCCTCTTTTACCCATACATCTGTCAGTACTCTCCGACGGCTTTTTAAACGTGATATTGGTATGTCGATCGGCGTTTTCTGCCTTGAGCATAAAATGAAAGTTGCCCGGCACAGTTTGATTGAAACAACTTTAAGCCTTGAGGAAATTTCCGGACTTTGCGGCTTTAAATCCGTATATTCGTTCAGTCACTTTTTTACCCGCAATGAGGGAGTGTCTCCCGGGCGTTATCGTCAGGTGAACAAAAAAGCGGAGTAATATTCAATCACATATAACCACTCCAAATGTGAAATGACGGCAGGGATCACATATCAGTTTATAATGTGATCCCCGAAAAACAGGATGGTTAAATGACTGAATTATTCTGTCAACAGATTGTTCCGGATGCTCTGCATGACTTCTTCAGTTACGCCGCAGAATTTGAGATATGCAACGCCTTTCTGCCACAAGGGAGCGTTGGCAGGACCGTGCGGCGCAAGAGCTTTGCACAGGGCGCGCCAGCTGTTTTTATCTTTGGGTTTCTGAAAAGTGCGGACGCCCATTTTGCTGAATGAGGTCATTTCAAATTCGGCAATCAGATCGGCATCAGAGAATCCGAGGATGCAGCCCAGATAAAACATTACACTTCCGGTTCTGTCAGCTCCGCCGTAACAGTGGACGTAAAACGGATAATTTTCAGCTTTTGAAAATTCTTCAAAAACTTGTACCAGAAGTTTTGCAATTTTTGCATCCGGAGTCTTTGCCACCGTGCCTTCATAAGATCTCATTGCAACAGGTACTCTGCGGATTTCAGGAAACGCACGGACAAAATCCTTTTTCTTATCCGGATGAAGTCCGCGCAAGTCAAGATCGGTTTTGATTTTAAGTCCGAGAAAAACCGGACGTCCCTCAGGTTTGATTTTGATACGGTCGTCAAACTCTGTTCCGCGGTAGACCATGCCGCGTTTGACTCTTTTGCCGAAACGCGCAGATTTCCAGTTTGCAAGATCGCGGACATTGGAAATGCCGGGAATGGAAATCCAGTGCGGAACGGTATCCGCCGTTGTAAAGGAAAATGTTTTACCCGCTTTGCCGTTTGCTTTGATTCCCCGCCAGTAATAAGTGGTATCCGGACGGAGATTTTTGAAATCAGCCAGTTCACTTTGAACGTTTGCCTTCTTTACCTCTTTGAAATCGGCTGTTTGACTGACTTCAACTTTGGTAAAATCCTTTCCCGGTTTGATGCGGACAACTTTGAGTCTTGAAAAATCCTCTTTTCTGCTTCTTAATTTATTCCACGGACACTCTCCGGTGCGGTTGTAGTATTTCTGAAAGTAAATTTGCTGTGTCGGCAGCTGTAAATTGATTTTTTCTTTGCTTTCAGGCAGAACGATAACTTCTCCGTACAGCGCAAAAACGCACAGGAGAAACAGCAGAGAAAAAATTGTTTTTTTCATGGGGAGGAACTCCTTTTAAAAGTTGATATTCCAGTTGATTTTGTCAATGCTTTCAAGAATGGCGGCGGTTTTTTCCATACTGCGGATACGGGTTGAGGCAAGCGGACGCTTGTTTGCCCAGTTGTGCAGATCAAGTGCGCCGTAACACTCCAATACCAAAAGAAGATCCTGCGGAACTTCACGGACAGCCTGCATGATGGCGGTCCAGTCAAGAATGCCCTGGGGCGGGAGCCAGTGCGCTTCGCACACACCGTCGCAGTCGGATAAATGCAAAGTTTTGAGCCTTGAACCGAAACGGTTGATGAGGGAGGGAATTAAATCGGCGTGTCCGTTGTAATGATTGGTGTCAAGACAGATACCGATATATTCTTCGGGGAATCCTGAAGTCATCGCTTCGATTTCTTCTGGGGTGTTGCCCAGGCAGGTGCGCGGCAGAAGTTCAAGATTAAGGGAGCAATCCAATTCTTTCAAGACCGGCAGAAGTTTTTCAATGCCTTCTCTGAGAAGTTGAATGGCTGCCGGACGGTCGGGAATTTCCTGCGCGGTGCGTTCGGGTCCTGAATGCATGGTGAAATTTCTGCACTTAAAGGGGGCGCACTTTCTGAGAAAGTCTGCGATAAAATCAACGTGGCTCTGACGTTCTTCGGGGGTGCCGAAGCCCATTTCAGTATCAATGCTGAATGGAATATGGATACTTGCAACTTCAATTTCTTTTTGCTCCGCCATTTTGATCATGCCGGGAATGGCGATAAACGGGGCGTTTCTTGAACAGGATAACTCCACACGTTTGAGTTTTGCCGATTTATTGGCATTTTGCCAGTCGCTTGAAACGGCTTCTTCACCTGATAAAGAATAAGCGTAACGGTACATGATATGAAACTCCCTGAAAAAACTTATTTAAAAAATCATTCTCCAATAACTACACCACAGAACAAAAGTTCCTCCCTCTACAAATACCCCGCTTTTTTTGAAAAAGAGAGGGGGGCCGGGGAGAGAAAAAACTTTTTTTCCCGTGAAAAAAAGTTTTTTCTCTCCCCCGGGTACACCATCTCCCTTTCGTTAAAAGGGGTAGGTGATACCGTCTTCGGCGATGATGACGGATTTGCCCCAGGCTTGTTCGGCGCGTTGTTTTGCGCCGTCGTAATCGTTAAGGATTTCGCGTCCGGAATGAACAAACATGATTTCTCTGACGTTGAGTTTATCGGCGCGGATACCGGCGCAGACGTTAGAGGCGTTGTGGTGACCTGTTTCCATCAGGAGCAGGTCGCAGTCATTGAGCCAGTCTCCCATATCGGTATAGCTGCGGACGTCACCGGAGTAGACGATTTTTCTTCCTTCGGCGAGAATGCGGAAACTGTAAGCGGAAAACTTTCCGTCTTCGGGGATGCCCATATGGAGGGTATGCCGTGCTTCAACGGTGATATTTTCATCTTTAAAAACAACACCGTCAGAGAAAAGCGGGGTTTCGATTTTAATTCTGTCGCACCACTCAACTTCTTTGATGGCTTCAATGAAATTCTGAACTTTAAGGGAGGGAATATGGATGGTGATTTTTCCGGAGTGCTGAATATCTTCACGGTAGACGATTTTTCGGATATCCCAGAGCAGGGCAGGGAGTCCGCCGATGTGGTCGCGGTGGGGGTGGGAGATGAAGATATGCTCCAGTTCGGGCAGGGGGAGATGTTTGAGCCAGGCGGTGCGGGAGCAGCCGTTTCCGGCGTCAAAGGTGTAATACTTATTGTTGATTTCAAATATGCAGCAGGCGTGCTGACGTGTCGGCATGGGTTCTGTTCCGGCACATGTTCCGATGGTGTGGATTCTCATAAAAATTTTTCCTTATAAAATAAACAGGTTATTGTTTTTTTAACGTGAAGAAACATTTTTTTCCAACAGAGCCGCATCGGCTTGAATTTTCTTCCGGCGGCAGCGGAGGGAAAAGAGGAAACTGAATGCGGTAAAGAAAATCAGCAGATAAACGAACCATTCACCGAAACGGACATAAAAGGTTCTTTCCGGATTTTTGGGGAGAACAACTTCAATAATCTGCGCTGCCGCGCCGCGGCGCAGTTCGGGACGGGGGAATTCTTTTGTCGGATCAATGATTTTATACGTTCCGTCGGGATATACCACGCCGCTGCCGCCGTTGTTGCCGCAGCGAATCATCGGCAGATTGCTTTCAACCGAACGCAAGACGGCATTGGCAAGGTGCTGTTCGGGTTCGCTGCTTTCGGGATACCAGGCATCGTTTGAAAGAACGATAAAAACATTTGCACCGCGCCGGGCAAAGTTCCGCATGACGTAAGAGAATACGCCTTCGTAACAGATGGCAGTTCCTGCGCGGACTTTGTCAGAAAGTACAACGGGATTGGCGTTCTTTCCGGGAACAAGATCACGTCCCATATCAATATAACGCACGATGATATCAGGAAGAAGAGTTCTGAAAGGCACATATTCCCCGAAAGGAACTCTGTGCAGTTTGTCGTATTTGTTTTTGAGAACGCCCCATTGATCAAAATGCAGTGCGCTGTTGGTTGCTCCGGGATTGGTGTTGCCGGGGAGGACCTCTTCAAAGTCCAGCGCACCGATCATCACGGGAACAGAAAATTCACGGCAGAGATTTTTGACCTGATACTGATAACTTGCCGCCAGTCTGCCGTAATCGGTTTTCTGACTTGATAGATTCAGAGAAAAAGCACTGTAAAAGGGAATGGGAATGGAGCTTTCGGGCCAGAGAACGATATCCGGTTTTCTGCCCTCAGAAAGAAGCTTGCGGGAGAGATTCGTGTAGGTGTCAAGAGCCTCCTGCGCTTGTTTTAAAGAGGCGTGACGCCGCTGGGAAAGATTCCCCTGAATCAGTGCGGGGGAAAAACGCACTGTTTCACGCTTTTCGGGAGCGTGAAGTCTGAAATATCCGAATATTGCCGAAAAGAGAACCGGGAGCAGAAGAAGTATTGCCGCATATTTTTTTCTGAAAACAACGGCACTGCTGACAGCGGCATTGATGAGAGCGACAGTGAAGTTTATGCCGTAATGTCCGGTGAAAACAGAAACTTGAAGCAGCAGCGGCACCTGCCATAAAACAACAGAAAAATCATTCCAGGGAAAAAGCCTTGATCTTGTCCACTCAGTCAGAACGAACAATGCAGCGCCGCTGAGAGACAGCAGTAAAACTCTTGATAACGGCTGTTCCTTTTTCAGTAAAGTGCCTTCAAAGATCAGAATGTTGCGGGAAATAAAGTGAAATCCTGCGGCAAAGAGAGCGGGCCACAACGCCATGACAGGCGCAAGAAGCCAGGGGGCAACGGGATCTATTTCACGCAGAAAACGGAAGGCAAAGAGCGACCATCCCAAACCCCAGCACCAGCCGCACATGACGGCATGGAAAAATTTGCTGCGGGGGATAAAATAAAACAGCGGCAGCAGACAGAAAGCGGCAAGAATATAAAGGTTGAGGGGCGGCAATGCGGCGGCATAAAGCGTACCGCCGGCAAAGCAGACAAGATATGTCAATGCCTTGCGCTGAAAATGGATTGCAGGGGAAACTGCCTGCTCAGGAGGGGCAAAAATCTTTGAGAACAGCATTTTTCTGAAAATACTCCGTCTTTTTTTATGCTATTGTCCTTGAAAAAAACATGCTTTAAGTGTAATTTACATCAACTGACGCTGCAACGCAAATCGCGGCAGCATATTTTAACGCTGATTTTACGGATTTTTTTATCATGACGGATAATAAAGAAGTTTTGCAGTTTGATCACATCGTTATCGGCAGTGGTCTTGCCGGGCTTTCCAGTGCACTTCATCTTGCGAAAAGCGGCAGACAGGTCGCGGTTGTGACCAAACGTGAAGTTGACGAATGCAACAGCCGTCTGGCTCAGGGCGGCGTCGCCTGTGTCATGGACGCCCTTGATACATTTGATGAACATGTGCAGGATACCCTCGTTGCGGGTGCAGGCTTGTGCAACGAAAAAGCCGTCCGCGCCATCGTTGAGGCAGGCCCCGAAGCTATCGCCGAATTGATTCAACTGGGTGCAAAATTCACCACCCGCGGCGATCTGGGCTATACGGAAGAAAAAAATGATTACGATTTGGGCAGAGAGGGCGGACACCACAAGAGAAGAATTCTGCACGCAGGAGATATCACCGGTGCTGAACTTGAACGGGTGATGGTTTCTGCCGTTTCCGCCATGCCCAATATCCGTATTTTTGAATATCATATTGCTGTTGACCTTGTGATGAGTTCCCGTCCCGACGGAGATAATCCCGGCAGATGTTCCGGAGCTTACGTTCTGGATATCAAAAGCGGCAAGGTGTTGACCATGCTTGCGCCCTCAACTGTCATTGCCTGCGGCGGAATCGGTAAAGTTTATCTTTATACCAGTAATCCTGATGTTGCCTGCGGTTCGGGTGTTGCCATGGCGTATCGCGCGGGCGCAAACATTTCAAATATGGAGTTTGTCCAGTTCCATCCGACGATTCTGCACCATGCGGAGATCCGTTCCTTCCTCATCAGCGAGGCTCTGCGCGGCGAGGGAGCTGTTCTCAAATGCCGTGAAAACAAGAATTCCGAACCTGTGGAGTTCATGCACAAATATCACCCGATGAAAAGTCTTGCGCCCCGTGATGTTGTGGCGCGTGCGATTGACTCCGAAATGAAGCGTACCGGTGAAGAATGTGTATTCCTGGATATCCGTCACTTGTCTGAAGAGCGTCTCAAACTGCGTTTCCCGCACATTTTTGCAAAATGTCTTGAAGCAGGAGTCAATATGGCATACGATCTGATTCCCGTTGTGCCTGCGGCGCATTTTTCCTGCGGAGGTATCACAACGGATATCAACGGCGCAACCAGCATTATCGGACTTTATGCCGCAGGTGAAAGTGCCTGCACGGGACTGCACGGCGCAAACCGTCTGGCGAGCAACAGTCTGCTTGAAGCACTGGTGGTATCGCGTTTCCTTGCAAAAGATATTGATGAAAAGTTTGAATCTCTCCGCAGTGCCAATCTTGAAGAATGTGCCGCCATGCGCTGGTCAAACGGAAACGCAACTGACTCCGATGAGCAGGTTGTTATTTCGCACAACTGGGAGGAAATCCGCCGTTTCATGTGGGATTATGTCGGTATTTACCGCACCAATAAACGTCTGGAACGTGCCGAACACCGTATCCGTCTGATTCAGAAAGAGATTGACAAATATTACCGTGACTTTATCGTGACGGCGGACTTGATTGAACTGCGCAACATTGCCACGGTTGCTGAATTGATTATCAAGAGTTCTCTTCTGCGCCATGAAAGCCGCGGACTGCATTATAACGCTGATTATCCGGACTCCGACCCGGCACTTGCCTGTGTGGATACGGTGATTTCCAAAAATATCGGCAGGTGAAAATGAAGAATGAACTGCCTGTTTCAGTTAATGCCCGTTCAGTTGTGACCCAACTTCAGAAAGCCGGGTATGAAACTTATATTGTCGGCGGAGCCATCCGGGATATGCTTTTAGGCAGAACGCCGAAAGATTTTGATATTTCAACGGCAGCCACGCCCGAGGAGATACGTCAGGTATTCGGACGCCGTTCCGCCCGTATCATCGGCAAGCGTTTCCGTCTGGCGCATGTGTATTCCGGCAGGGAACTTTTTGAAGTTGCCACTTTCCGCAAGGCTCCCGGTAAAAAGGACCTTGCCGAACATCAGAACGGCGGAAAAGATGATCTGCCCGATAATTTGATTGTTTCCGACAACTCTTTCGGAACCAGCAAAGAGGACGCCGCCCGCCGGGATTTTACCGTCAATGCGCTCTTTTACGATCCCGAAAAAAAGGAAATCAAAGACTTTACCGGCAAGGGACTTGATGATATGGAACGCGGAATCGTCCGTGCCATCGGCAATCCCGGACTGCGTTTTGAAGAGGACCCCGTGCGTATGCTCCGCGCCCTCAAACTGGTCGGACAATATGACTTTGCCCTTGACAGCGCAACAGAAAACGCCCTTTTTGCGAAGCTGCCGCTGTTTGAACTTGCCAGCTCCAGCCGCCGCGCTCTTGAACTTGAAAAGATTCTTCAGTCTGCTTACGGAGACAGGCTTTTTGAGGTGTTTCACGATTACGGTTTACTGAATCTCTTTCTGCCGAAACTGGATTGTGCCTGGGGCAGCGACGCGATGAATTATGCGCTTGATCTGCTCTTTGAGCGCAACTGCCGTATGGAAGAAGGTTGTTTCCGCAACAGTATTTCTCTTGCTATGGCGGTTGTTGCCCTGCCGTTTGTTGAAGCAGCTTTGGACCGCGCTCCCGGCACGCTCTGGGAAAGTTCTCAGGAGTCTGATGCGGTGATAGATGAAATCGTTGATACGATCTTTCTGCCGCAGAATATGATGGTGCGTATGCGCGAGGCGGCGTGCCGTATTCTCCGTCTGCTGCCTTTTATGGAAAAACGTGAAAATCACATGCTGCGCCGGATTTACTCAAGCCGCAGTTACGGACATGCGCGCGAACTGCTTTTGATCCGTCAGGCTGTTGCCGGAAAGCCGCTTGAAGATTGCGAGGCATTGTGGCCTGACAGCGTGCCTGAAAGAGGTCC
>JAZQYS010000156.1:0-3918 GCA_045633645.1 Victivallaceae bacterium
CATCAAGCGGCGTCTGCTTAAAGAAATCCGCTCGGATGCTCTGGTTGTCAACGATGCCGTTATGCAGTTTTTCAACCGGAGATTGCCGGGAAAAAATGTGTTTTTTCAATTTGTCCGTATCAAGTCCGTGATGGTGCGTCCGTCGCGTCCTGATTTGCCCTGGCGTTCTCTGCCGCTGGGCAGGGTGATGAATTGGATTCTTGAAAGTCTGGTCAAATGGAGTATTTGATATTTCATTTATAAATTACAGGAGGTTTTGTTATGCCGCCGGTCATGCCGTTGGAAATTCAGTGGTTTATTTACGCTCTTGTCAGCAATGAGGCACTCTCTCAAAGTGATGCACAGGCAATCTACCGTTCTCTGGGACTGCGTGCCAACTTTGAAGATTTTGCCCAGCTTGTTCTGGAACAGTTGACTGTCGGAATGGGCGAAGACGATGCTCAGGAAGTCGCCGCTCAGCTTCAGGAAGTCATGGAATACGCTTATGAACAGAGCCAGACGGGAGCCGCACCGCCGCGTGTTCCTGTTCCTGTTGCAACGGCACCTGCCAGAACGGCGGCGTCTTATACACCTGAAAGTTCATCTTCTGCTTCCGGCGGACACGAAGAGGGAACTTCCTCCGGCGGTCTTGCTGATGACGGCGCGTTGGTTTTCAATCCTCTGGATATAGATCTGTCTCAAATCCAATCCTATGAAGACTTGCCCAGTCTTGCTGATACATCTGAGTTGAGCGACGAAGAACTTGCCGACAGAATGATTTATCTGTTGACCTGCTTGCGTGCCTTGGGGTGCAGTGACTTGCATATTTCCGGCGGTACACCGCCTTTTGTCCGCCGTCAGTTGATGGTTGAACGTATTGACAGTTATGTTTTAACGGCAGAGGACTCCCGCAGACTGAATCTTGCCCTGCTTTCCGCAAATCAGAAAAAGCAGTTTGCCGAAAAGATGGATATGAGTTTTGCTCTTGAAATCGGCTATGACCGTTTCCGTGTGTGTCTGATGGAACACAAGGACGGTGTCGGCGGCAGTTACCGTCTGGTTCCCGATCACATCTGTACGCTTGAGGAACTGGGATTCCTGCCCGAAGATGTGCCGTTTATTGAACGTCTGCTGGACTACAACAACGGTCTGATTCTGGTCACCGGACCGATCGGTTCCGGAAAGACCACGACGCTTGCTTCTATGGTCAACATCATCAACGACCGCCGTCAGGACCATGTGATTTCTGTTGAAGAACCGATTGAAATTCTGCAGATATCCAAAAATTGCCAGGTTACTCAGCGCGAAGTCGGACACCATACGGCAAGTTACCATGCGGCACTTAAAGCCGCACTCCGTGAAGACCCTGATATCATCGTCATCGGAGAAATGCACGACCTTGAAACTATCGAAAACGCCATTACCGCGTCTGAAACGGGACACCTTGTTATCGGAACGCTCCATACGGGAGACGCTCCCAGTACGCTGAACCGTCTGCTTGACGTGTTCCCGCCGGAGCAGCAGCCGCAGATCCGTGCTATGACTGCGGGCAGTTTGCGCGGAATCATCTGTCAGAAACTTGTTCCCGACGGATTCGGCGGAATTACTATTATTTATGAAATTCTGCTCAACAGTATGGCTGTTTCAAATATCGTCAACGAAGGTAAAGCCTTCCGACTCAAAGCAACAATGTCAACGGCGACGAAACAGGGTATGTGTATTCTTGACCAGTGCGTGTTCAACAAGTATGCCCGCGGACTTATGACCAGAGAGGCAGCTTTGGCGCAGATGACCGATGCTTCTGTCATTCAGCAGCTTGAACAGTTGTACGCCATGCGCGAAGCTCAGAAATTGAGCGCAAATCAACCGAAATAAGGGGGAGTTCTGTTATGGAAAACGAACCGATGATCAATAAATATCTGCGCCAGATGCTTGAACTGGGCGGATCTGACTTGCATTTATCCATCAACTTTCCGGCAAAGGCGCGTATCCACGGTAACATTCAGTGCCTGGATGATGATGTGCTGGATGCCGACAGAATGGAGCAGATGCTCCGTGAAATCTGTCTCCCCGAGTGGCGCTGGGCGGATTTTATGAAACGGCGCGATTTGGACTTTGCGCATGAAATTCCCGGTCTGGCACGTTTCCGCTGTAACTACATGTACAACTATCACGGCATGGGTGCAGTTCTCCGTCAGATTCCGAGCAAGATTTTGACTATGGCGGATTTGAAACTGCCCGAAGTACTCAAAGAAATCTGTGCTTACAAGTCCGGACTGGTTCTTGTGACGGGACCCACGGGTTCCGGTAAATCCACGACGCTTGCCGCGATGATTGACTATATCAACGATAATTACAGCAAGCATATCATCACGATTGAGGACCCGATTGAGTTCGTGCATCCGAGTAAAAACTGTACGATTGTTCACCGTGAAGTGGGTATTCACAGCAAATCCTTTCCGGATGCTCTGCGCGGCGCGATGCGTTCCGACCCGGATATCGTGCTGATTGGAGAAATGCGTGAAAACGAGACCATCCGTCTGGGCTTGACCTGTGCCACGATGGGTATGCTTGTTTTCGGAACGCTGCACACCAACAATGCGCCCAAGACGATTGACCGTATTATTGACGCATTTCCCTCAGATGAACAGGCTCAGATCCGTACCATGCTTGCCTCCTGTCTGCAGTCAGTTGTTTCTCAGCTGCTCTGCCGAAAGAAGGGCGGCGGACGTATTGCTGTTCATGAAATCCTGCTCTGGGCGGACGGTTTGCCCAATACCATCCGTGAAGGACAGATTGCCAATATCCGTACCATCATTGATGCCGGCGGCGGACGTGGTATGCAATCCATGGATAACTCCATTCAGAAACAGCTGGATGCCGGTTTGATTTCTGCTGAAGAGGCTTACATGAAAGCCAGCGACAAGAACCGTTTCCTTAAACGGATGGAAGAAGAAGAGGCAGAGAAAGCCGCCGCGGCAGCCGCGGCAGCCGCCGAAGCCGCAGCTGCCGCGGGGACTGCGGCACAATAAAAGATTGATGGTTTATGAATTTTCTCCTTAACATCTGGGAAAAACTCTGGCACTTGCACCGTTCGGACGATGATACGTCAGCGGCGACGGTTGCGGAGTTCTTTATACCCAAACTCAAACGCGGATTTTTTCTGCGTATGGGAATTGTTGCGCTGCTGGCATTTGTTATCTGCAAGTGGCTGCTGATACCCTGTGTGATTGACGGAGAAAGCATGATGCCGACTTTTCCATCGCGCGGCTTTACATTTTGCTGGACAGGCAGATACTGGTTTTCAAAACCCCGCCGCGGAGATGTGGTTATCGTGAAATATGTGGATAAAGTTTTCTTTCTCAAACGTATCATCGGTTTGCCCGGAGATACGGTTGAGTTCCGTCGCGGCGTGCTGTTTTTGAACGGCAGGCCGCAGAGAGAGCCTTATGTCCGCTATATTTCAAACTGGACGACAAAACCGGTGAAAGTTGCTCCCGGACACTGTTTTGTCGTTGGAGACAACCGCAGTCAATATGTTGAAAATCACCGTTTCGGAGCCATCCGGATGGTTCGGATTGCAGGAGCGCCGTTATTCTGATGAAAAAGTATATTTTACTGTTGTTGATTGTTATTTCCGGGGCAGTCGGAGTCTGGTTATTCTATTCCTCAGACAGCGATGAAGCGCAGGTGAAACGGGTATTGAAGACTCTTTGCCGCATGACGACCAAGAGGGCAGGGGAGAATCCTGCCGCTGCCGGACTTATGATCAGCAAAACGGATAAAATTTTTGCCGGAGAGTTTTCTGTTAAAATCGGAAACAGTATGTTTGACGGCATATATAATCCGACAAAGATGACGGCGGAATTGGCACGTTACCGTGCTATATTCACCGAAGTTGAAGTTGAAGCTCAGGATATGGAAATAACTTTTCCAGCG
>JAZQYS010000157.1:0-5369 GCA_045633645.1 Victivallaceae bacterium
CGGGGGATTCCTAAGGGGGCGGAGCCACCTTAGGCGGGGCAGCAACGTCGCCCCGCTACCCGCTTTTTTTTGCCAAGCTTTTTTTTCTTCCGAAAAAAAAGCGGAGAATGTGGGAGCTCCAGGCGTGACAGTCGGAGCGGGGGTTGGAGAATTCTTCGGGGAAGGTGGTGAGACCTTCATGGGAAAGAGCGCGCCATTTGTCGAGACGTTTTTCAAAGAGATCATCAAGACCGAAAGCGGAACAAGCCTCAAGATAGTAATACGAAAAATAAATACTGCAGGGAGTCAACTCCTGATTGCGGAGACCGGGGATGACGGAAGTATCACCGAGGGTGAGCAGCGCAAGGGCCTGGGAGTGCTCGGAGAAGAACATCTTTTCTGAATCAAGGGCGTAGAGCTGACGCTCCGGATCATAAAATGTCTCTTTAATCCTTTTGCCGAGGGCGGCAGCCTTTTCTTTCAAACCGGGGAGAAGCTCCATGCGGTCAAGATATTGCAGAACCATGAGATAGAGAAAATTCATGGGACTGTTGGGACCGGAGCCGGGGGGGACGCCGGTTTTCCAACAACTGCACCAGTCAATAAAGTTCCAACCTGAAATATCAAGAAGTCCGTTGGAAAGCTCTTTTTCAAAATATTCAAGAAGCCTGACAGCACGGGGACGGAGCTGACGGACGAGTTCATCATCACCGTGAATGTGGTGATAATCAGAAAGCATGAGCAGCCAGATGAGCATGAAAGAGGGAATCGTCTGGTGCGAACAGGAGGGATACTGGGCGTTGAGGGAACCGTCTTCACGCTGGGAAAGCGAAAGCATTTTAAGGGCTTTGGCGGGCAAACGGTGGTCATCAGTCAACAAATAAGTGCAGAGTGCTTCAAGACGGGAGTCTCCGATATACATAATTTGTTCATAATAAGGACAATCCATGTAAGTTTCAAAGGAGCAGTTCTGCAATGTTTCAAAAGCCATTTTTTCAAGGAGACTTTTGGGCGAAAATGCCTGATAGGGATACCCGGTTCTGAAAAAACGGATGTCGTAACGGACATCTCCTGAAACTTTGATTTCAACGTAATGTCCGGAGTGCCACCAGAAGTCAAACCAGAAATATTCTCCGTCAACTTCAAAAACGTCAGGCTCGGCAACGATGAATTTTCCGTCGCGATTGCGCTTGTCGCCTTTGAAACTTGAGGGATCAACTTCGGGGGTGTGATAGGGGGTTTCCGCCCAGCGGATTTCAACACGTCCTTTGCCGGAGAAACGGATTTCCTGCCAGGCACAGACATATTCTTTGAAATAAAACAATTCAGGCGTTTTCTGTTCGGGGAAAATCTCGTCGTAACGCATGAGGGGAAGATCGGGCGCGTGAAGTTCGCGGACGTCATCAAAAAAAGCAACATCCTGCCAGACACCGCCTTGTCCCTGAAGGATGGTGTGATTGTGAGACTCCGTTACACGCACACGGGGAAAAGTACCCCAGTCGGGGAAAGGAATGGAAAACACACATCCCTCTTCAATCTGAACCTGCCACTTTTGAAGAAGTCCTGAGCAGTCTTCAATAAAAAGACCGTGACGGACGGACATCTGGGCGTAGGCGCAAAGCCGCTTTTTGATATCCGGTTCAAGACAGAAAACACGGGCGGTCAGGACATGCTTTCCGGGAGAAAGATCAACGGAAACACGCTGATAATACCAGTATTCAGCGGCTCCGCGCTCGGGACCGTCGGAAATACGTTTTCCGTCAAGATAAAGCTGAGCGCGGCAGTCGGCACTGTACTTGAAGAAAAGAGTTTCCGCTGCGGATTCAAAACAGCAGCGAAAAACGGCAATATAGTTTCCCGCAGGTTCAACTGCGGGAGTCATCCATTTATTCATTAAAAAACCTTATTTAAAAGAGTTCAACTTCAGAGAGGGCAAATCCGGGACGGTCGAATTTGATTCTGACTGCCTGATAAACTTTGCCGTCGAGTTTGACTTTAAGACAAAGTTCGGCGGATTCGGAAAATTTGCCGATCTGCTTCCAGGAGCCGTCAGCAGCTTGTCCTTCAACGATACCGGCGGGAACTTTCATGTTGTTCATGCCATATCTGTTGTTGTAGAAAGTCAGGGCGTCAGCACGGTAGAGACGCAGTTCGTTCACTTTGGAAGGCTTGACAAGTTTGAAAGAAGCAACGGGCTTTTTGTCGTTGGCGGCAGGCTGCCAGACCATGTGACTGTCGCGGGGGGCGGATTCTTTGATACCGTCAACCATGTAAAGTTCGATGCCCATATTGCGGGAGAAATACTGGTACATTCTGGAAGAAACCGTAACTGCAGGGAAACCGGGACGGTGGATTCCTTTGCGGGAGTTGGCATAGTCCAGCAGACGGGGTTCGCCGTAAGCAAGCAAATTGCCGGGAACTTTGCGCGCCTTGTCAAAAGCAGCCATGCGCTGTTTGAGCTGTACAATGGATTCTTTGCCGTCGGCAAGTTTTTTATCATTGATGTAAATGACAGTTTCAAGAGGCTGAAGCGTGTCGGAGAAAGCTCCGTTTTTGACGGTAACAGAACGTTTTGCACTTACAACAAAAAGTTTTCCGTCGGGAACACTGCCTTTGAAGGTCATTTTAACGGGCTTTTTGGCGTAGTTGATGGCGATAACCGCAACTCTGCCGTTCTTTTTCTTGAGGGCAGCGTCAAAAGAAACTTTGGCAGGAGCTGTAACTTTCAGTCCCTTGACATTGGGATCAAGGAGAAAATCTTTGATTCTGTCGGCTTCGTCAAAAATCCAGTCGGGAGCCAGACGGGTGGGGGTGAACATCTGACTCTTGTCATAAATATCATAAAGCAGAACAGCTTTGCCGTTGGCGGCAAAAACCTGATAGAACTGACTGCGGATTTCTTCAAAGTCCGGAGCGCGTCCGGGCTTGCCGCCGCCGCGTTCTTCGGGAACCCAGGCAAATCCCTGAATGACACCCCAGGCGGGACGGAACTTCGCCGCTTCACGGATGAAAGTTGCCACACCAGAAAGGGGCTGACGGGGGCCGTTTTCAAAGAAGTCCGGATAATAGTCGGGAAAGAGGATATCCGCACAGTTGGAGTATTCTCTGATACCGCTGATGGTGCAGTTCAAAAGCAGAGTCGGACGGTAGGGGTCAATTTCAGTCAAATATTTGCTCACTTCTTCAAACCAGGCGGGATTCTTGGAGAACATTTCAGGTTCATCCGCCAGATACCAGCCGAGGATGGGGGAGTTTTGAGTGACAGAAACGACTTTATCAAGAACTTTTTTCTGATCGGCAGTCACTTTGCCCATCTGCTGGACGTCTTTGAAATAGCGGTAATCAAATTTGCCCGAGAACTCCTGATACGGGAACATGATCGCCATGGCATTGGTCTGTTTGGAAAAATCATCAATGCACTTGTGAAGTTCAGCGGGATTTTTGTACCGGCTGTAAACCTGATATGCCGTGAGTCCCTTCATCTTCCAGGGGAAGGAGGAACGGAACCAGCCGATGGGGAGAAAACGTTTGCCGTCAACCAGAGTTACACCATCTTCATCCAGACGGACTTCGCCTTTCTTAGGGGCAAGTTTGCGGATAACGGTTTTGTCAATATCTTTGCCGCTTTTGGCGATGACGGTATATCTGCCGTCGGGCTTGCCGGCAAGATCAAAGGTCACGTCTTTTCCGGAAGCAGCGGTACGGACGGCACGGAATCCGCCGGGACCGGTCATCTCAAAGGTGATATTTCCTTTTCCGGCAACTCTTTTTGCGGAAAGAACGACTTTTTTATCTTTCATCGTGGCAAAAATGGCGTTCCGGTAATGCGGTTTTTTCACGGAAATACGGACAAGACGCTTGTCAAGGTTGAACTTTTCACGGACAACTTTAAGGGGAACGCCGTCGTAACCTGCGGCAAGAATTTCAACGTTGTAGTCGCCGCCCTCAAGATCTGCGGGAAGCTGAATTTCAGGACGGACAAATTTTCCGCCGGGAATATGCAGAGTCTGTTCCGGAAGCGTGATACGTTTACGGGCTTTCAGAAGAGAGGTTTTGACGGTCACAATACGCGGATTTTTATTCTGATTGATGATGTTGCTGCTGATAAAAGAGTTGCTGCCTTTGCTTGTCAAACGGATATTTTCAATGGCAATTTTTGCAGGAACATAGTCCGGGAAAGTAATTTTAGTATAGCGGTGAACCTGATTGAATCCGCCCTGCATGGCGGAATAGGTGGAGTACTCCGCAGGTTTGACCGTGTAACGGGAACGCGCCATGTTGAACACCCAGGCGGGTTTTGCGGGGATATCCATTGAGCCGAAAGGAATGGTATACATGACACTGTAACGGTCTTTGCCGACTTTGACGGAAATTTTTGCAAAACTTCTCCAGCCCTTGATGGCGGACATTTCTCCGGAACCGGTGTTGTTGTCCTGCTGATAGAGTTCGCAAACAGAGCCTTTGGAGTTGACCATCCAGAGATACTGAATGCTCTTGCCGCCGTAGGGACTTACGGCAAACTCCAGGTCATCGTCCATCCAGACTCTGCCGCTGCCGTTGGGGGCAAGGGCTTTGAGTTTATTGACATGGGGTTCAAGAGCCTCTGCCAGAACGTAGATATTCTGAGAATCTGAAGCAATTTTAAAACGGGTCTGAGCAGTCGTTTTCACCATTTGCAGCTGCTTGAAGTTTGTCCACCAGGGGACTTTTGCAAGCAGCTGTTCAGGAGTTGCCGTTTTTTTACGGACTTTGACCAAAACATGCTTTTTGACAACGATCTGTTTTTTTGCAGGGTTCTGCGTGACAAGGTTGATACCGATACGGTAATCTCCTTCGGGCCAGCCTTCGGTATTGAGGGTGTGGGTGATTTTTTTCAGCGTGTGCAGCTGTCTCGGGAACCAGCGGGTTCTGCCCTGGGGCAGAAAGATGTAACAGGTATCCACCAGACGGTTTGCCTTGCGGGTGAAGACGACTTTTCCCTTGCCGATACCCTGCGGCGCATCGGGATAAAAGGCATGGAATCCCACGCCGTGCATCAGATGTCCCTCAGAATTGCGGATCAGTTCAAAGTTGAGGTTTTCTCCCGGCTCGATGATTTTTTTATCAGCTTGAATAGTAAAATCCTTTGCGCCGCACAGACAGACGCTTGCGGCAAAGAGGACGGTTAAACATTTTTTAAACATTTTTTTAATACTCCTGTATTACTTCTTGATAAACACCGGACGGGCGTAGGAACTTCTGGGAGAGGGAAAAACATCCTCTGATTCCAATGCCTGGAATTGTTCAGAGGAGGCATTTCCTGCGACAAAGAGAATATTGGTTCTGCCGTTGTGACGGTCTGTTGCACGCCACGCTTTTTGCGAGGGGTCAACCAGATATTCCGGACGGCT
>JAZQYS010000158.1:0-1894 GCA_045633645.1 Victivallaceae bacterium
CTGGAAGTGGACAGGAGCAACACCTGCCAAGCGTTTGCAGAAAAGATTGCGTGATATATCCAATGAAGTCATGAAAAAAGACAGAATTGATATTCTCGGAATCTATCTCAACACCCTTGCCCAGGTTTTCGGACCGCACTCAAGCTACTACGCTCCGAAACTCTCTGAGGATTTTGATATCCACATGAGTCTTTCTCTTACCGGAATCGGCGCAACCCTTTCAAGTGATGACGGTTTCATCAAAGTCGTAGATATCGTCAAGGGCGGTCCCGCTGCACGCGACGGCAGACTCAGAGTTGAAGACAGAATCACTGTTGCCGTTCAGGAAAACCTGGAAGCAACAAACCTGATTGACCTGCCCGTTTCCCAGGCAGTCCGTTATATCCGCGGTCCCAAAGACAGCCGTTTGGGACTGGGTATTTTAACCGACAAACCCGGCATCAATCCCGTTCCTCTCAATGCGATTGCCGACCTTTTACACGGCATATCCCGGATGACGGGCATTCCGGATTTCTCTAAAGTTTTCCCGGAATGGAGAGGCGATATCTATTTCCGTCCCTACATTCTGACCCGTTCAAAAGTTGAACTTGTTGACAGCGGTGCAAAGGGCAGCATCCGCGAAGTCAAAACCCATGACGGAAAAGTCAAAAAAGTCGGTATCATTGAACTGCCGAGTTTCTATCACGATTTTGCTGCACTCCGTCAGGGAGATTCCAAGGCAAAAAGATGCAGTGTTGACGTTGAAAATATCCTCAAAGACTTCAAGCGCAAAAAAGTGGATGCGGTCTTGATGGATCTGCGTTTCAACGGCGGAGGCAGTCTGGCTGAGGCAATTGATATGACCGGATTATTCATCAAACGCGGTCCCGTTGTTCAAGTAAGAACGCCGGACAACTCCATTGAAGTAGAAAGAGACAATGACTCAAAAGTTGTCTACACCGGTCCTCTGGTCATTCTCACCAGCAAACTTTCAGCTTCCGCCAGTGAAATCTTTACAGCGGCGCTGCAGGACTGTTCCAGAGCTCTGGTTCTGGGCGACAGCCGCACTTTCGGCAAAGGAACAATCCTCAAAGTTGAAGATCTTACGCCGCATTTCCGCTGGCTTGCCCGCAAAATTCCCGCAGGTTCCCTGAGTTTTGAAATGGCAATGTTCTTCAGAGTCAACGGAGAATCCGTTCAGCAGCTGGGTATCACACCGGACATCAAACTGCCCTCCCTTACCGAAGAACTTAAAATGGGTGAAATGTTCCTCGATCACCACCTGCCCTGGGATAAGATCCGTTCCGTCCCCTGCTCTCAGCATGACACAAATCTCAAGCGCAAAGCTGAACTCCTGAAAAAGATTTCTCAAAAGCGCATTGACAGCACGCCCGCCTATCAGGCGCACCTCAAGCGTATTGCCAATTACCGCGCCCACAAAAACAGAACAAAAATCAGCCTCTCCGAAAAGAAACGCTGGGCAGAATACCGCAACGAAAAAGAATTGGAGGAAACCACTGAACAGTTGACCGCCAATGATGCCGATTCCAGAAAAAAAGCCCGGCAGAACGACCCGGTTTTAACCGAAGCAGTCCACATCTCTGCGGATTATTCAACCGTAAAATAATTTGCTTCTCCCGGAAAATCCGGATAAAAAATCAGGTAATTTACTTGACTTTAAAGGGTTTTGGAAGTACTTTATCAAGATGTACCACACTTCATCAAAAAAAGATGAGAAAGAGTAAAATATGGAAAACACAAATTACAGTATCCGCAGTCTTACCGATGAAATCGGCAAGGATCCCAAAAACTTCACCAAGGCAGATATCATCAATTTCATCTGCGAAAATGATATCCGTCACATCAACTTCCAGTATCCTGCCGGTGACGGCCGTCTCAAGACCCTCAACTTCGT